>JAYUZL010000234.1:0-76316 GCA_043751875.1 Ferruginibacter sp. | reverse complement strand
AACAAAAGAACTCGCTGTAATGGTAGATACTTTTAAGCCATTAAAACTCACACAGTATGCTATTGAAATTGAAAACGATGGGTATGTGATGAGTTGGGCTGAATAAGAGGTTAGTTGATTTGTTGATTAGCACTTTGCAATATTGCGATGTTCATAATCAACTAATCAACTATTTTTTGGAGCTCGCCATCAAAACTTTAATCCGCCTTGGTTTCGCTATACGCAGTACACCTCGTTTCGTTCGTCACTGCACTGCGGAGTACTTACTTCTATAGGGGCTAAATCTTCTGGAGTTGTTTTTTATTCAGCATTTATAAAATCCGTATCTGTAATAAGATAAAAAAAATGTGTATTAATTTTGAATTTCAATGATCATAATCCTACAAGATATTCTCTTAACATAGTAATATCAGCTTCCATTTTAAAACTTTTTTTCTCCAGCTTTAATTGTGCTGCAATTACCGTAGGTATTGGCACAGCCTGTTTTGTAATTGGTTCTATAACATCATAAAATTTTACGGGATGAGCGGTTTCTAAAATCACACCTTTCTCATTAGGGTTTATGGTAAAATATGTTTGTAATGCATTGTAGGCAACAGCTCCATGGGGATCGAGCAAATAATTATTTTCGTTTAAAATTTTTAGCAATGTCTCTGCTGTTGCTTTATCAGAAATGCTGACAGTACTTAGGTTATTTTTTAATTCATTTTGCGGCTCGTTAAACATTTCTAGTATTCTAATAAAATTACTTGGATCGCCCACGTCCATTGCATTTGAAATGGTAGCCACCACTTTTTTAGGGGTGTATAAACCTGTATTAAAAAACTGTGGTACGGTATCATTTGCATTACAAGCAGCAATAAAATGTTTTATTGGTAAGCCCGTTTTTTGTGCAAGCAAACCTGCACAAATATTTCCAAAATTACCACTTGGCACCGAAACGATGGGTGGGTTGTTTTTATCTTGCCATTGTTTCCATAAAAAGAAATAATAAAACTGTTGTGGCAACCAACGAGCTACGTTTATGGAGTTGGCCGATGTTAGAAAAACTTTTTGCTTTAGTTTTTCATCCATAAATATTTCTTTCACCATTTTCTGACAATCATCAAAACTGCCGTTTACTTCTACGGCATGAATATTTTTGCCAAGGGTCGTCAGTTGTTTTTCCTGTACGTTGCTTACTTTCCCCGAAGGATATAATATCACTACTTCAATGCCCGGTACATCATAAAAGCCATTTGCCACTGCGCCACCTGTATCGCCTGATGTTGCCACAAGCACTACTATTTTTTCTGTTCTTTCTTTTGCAAAAAAACCAAGGCAACAGCTCATAAACTTTGCACCAATATCTTTAAATGCAAGCGTGGGCCCATGAAACAATTCTAACGAAAAAATATTTTCTGTAACCTGCACCAACGGTATATCAAAATTTACTGTTTCTTCTGCAATCTTTTTTAATACATCATCAGGAATTACTTTTCCCACAAATGGTTTTATTACTTTGTATGCAATTGCAGCCTTAGAATAATTCTCAATATCATTTAAAAACTTTTTATCTACCTGTGGAATGCTTTTAGGAAAGTACAAACCCATATCGGGCGCTTGCCCTGCAATGGTAGCAGTTTTAAAATCAACAATAGGGGAGTGGTTGTTAAGACTGTAGTAACGCATGGTTAATTTGAGTAGTTAGTATTGGCATATTGGACATAAGAAAAAAGAGTAAAGACACAAGACAAATATTAAAGACAAAAGACACAAGATAATTGTCATCATTCCACATTCATCATTCATCATTCGCAATAACTCTCACCCCTTCTTTATTAACTGTTGTAACGTAACACCTAAAATCCACTCCCAATTTTGTGTAAACATCTTCCATAATATTTTTTATTTGAATAGTTGTTTTTTCATCTTTATTAAACATAAAAACCGAAGGCCCTGAACCGGAAATACCTCCACCCAATGCACCTGCTTCCTTACATTGCTGTTTAATGTTTGCAAAGCCAGGTATTAAAATACTACGAACGGGTTCAATAATTACATCTTCCAACGATCGGCTTATTAAATCATAATCTTCTTTTAAAAATCCTGCTACTAAGCCTGCAATATTTCCCCATTGTTTGATGGCATCCTTTAATTGTACTTCTTTTCGTAAAATTTGTCTGGAATCTGAGGTTTTTACTTCTATCTGCGGGTGCACAACAGTTACAAAAAGTGGGGGTGAATTAAGCGGAATAATATCCAGCGGATGTATGGAACGGATAAGCGTAATACCGCCATAAATGCAGGGCGAAATATTGTCTGCATGTTTTACGCCGCTTGCTAATTTTTCGCCATTCATAGCGAAATGCACCAATTGTTCGTTGGTAAAATAATTGTCCAACAAAACATTTGCAGCCACCACAGCACCTGCAGAACTTGCAGCGCTGGAGCCCAAACCACTGCCTGGCATAATTGTTTTGTGAATAGTAACACTAAATCCAATTGGTGAATGGTACGCTTCCATTAAAGCCTGCAAAGCTACACCGGCAACGTTCTGCTCTGTTATTTCTGACAAGCCATAACCATCAGTATGATTAATTTTTATGATAGGCTCTTCCAATAAAGTAAGTTCCATTACATCTTGTGGATCGTTTAAAGCCATACCCAAAATATCGAAACCGCAAACCAGATTGGCAACGGTGGCAGGCGCAGTTATTTTAATTGTTTTCATTTAGTTTTTTATTGCAAAGACGCAGAGACGCATAATTTTAGTTTATCTTTTTTGATTATTTTTATTTCTGATAACTTTTAGCCTAGAAGAACGCATAAAAAAAATATTTAACGTTCTCCTTTGAGTTTCTGCAACTTTGTGGTTTATTTATATCCTCGCTGCCCTAATAATATCTGCAAACACACCCGCCGCTGTAACTGCTGCTCCCGCACCTGCTCCTTTTATAACCAACGGCTGTTCAGGGTAACGGTCTGAAAAAAACATTACAGCATTGTCTTTACCATATAAATGATAGAAATCACTTTTTTCATTTACCTGCTGCAAACCTACCATTGCTTTTTGTGAAGTATTCTCAGAAAGATAAGTGGCTACGAATTTTAATTTTTTACCTACAGCTTTCGCAGCCTCAAATATTTTTTTAAAATGAGCTTCTTCTTTTTCCATAGCAGTATAAAAATCTTCTACAGTGCCCATCATACAGCTTTCGGGCATAAAAGAATTATTTTTTATGTCGGTCATCTCTATTACTTCGCCTGCTTCTCTTGCCAGTATCATTATCTTCCGCATTGCATCTGTTCCACTCAAATCCAGTCTTGGGTCTGGCTCTGTATATCCTTCCTTCTGTGCTTGTCTTACAACCGATGCAAAACTTTTTTCGCCATCGTAAGTATTAAAAACAAAATTTAATGTGCCGCTTAATACAGCTTCTATTTTTTTTATTTTGTCACCGCTGCGGAGTAAATCATTTAAGGTGCCAATAATAGGTAAGCCGGCACCTACGTTGGTTTCAAATAAATAAAGGCTGTTAAATTCTGTAGCAGTATTTTTTAATATTTTATAATTTGAGTAAGCAGAAGAAGCCGCAATTTTATTGCATGCAACAACAGATACACTTTTTTGCAATAGGTCTTTGTACACAGTTGCTATCTCTTCATTTGCTGTAACATCCACAAAAACGCTGTTGCGTAAGTTTTCCTTTTGTATGAGCAAAGAGAATTCCTGAATATCCATTGCTATTCCGCTTTCCAAATCTGTTTTATACATATCTGCATCAATACCTTCTTCTTTAAAAAGCATTTTTTTGCTATTTGCAATACCCACAATTTTTAACTGAAGCCGGTATTGCTGTAATAAAAACTGCTCTTGTAATTTTAATTGTTCTAAAAGTTTTTGACCTACATTTCCAAGTCCCGCAATAAATATGTTTACTTGTTTGTAAGTAGTTTCAAAAAATACCTCGTGCAAAATATTGATGGCTTTTTTTACATCGGCAGTATTTATTACTGTAGATATATTTCTTTCAGAAGAACCTTGTGCAATCGCACGAATATTTATACCGTTTCTGCCCAAAGCACCAAACATTTTACCACTTATGCCCGTGTGGTTTTTCATGCTGTCACCCACAATAGCAATAATTGATAAATGTTTTTCAAGTAACAATGGCTGCACCTGCCCGATGTTTATTTCATATTCAAAAGCCTTATCTACCGCAGCTTTTACCTTATCACAAAAAGCATCTTCAATCCCTACACAAATAGAATGTTCTGATGATGCCTGAGTTATTAGAATAACATTAATGGCAGCGTTTGCCAATGCTTCAAACAATCTTTTTGAAAAACCTGGAATACCCACCATGCCACTGCCTTCCAAACTAATTAAAACCAAATTATTAATACTGGAAATTCCTCTCACGGGAGAGTCATTTTTTGCCACTTCATTTTTAATAACCGTTCCGGTATCCTGCGGGGCAAAAGTATTTTTTATCCAAACCGGAATTGATTTGCTCATAACCGGCTGAATGGTGGGCGGATAAATAACTTTTGCACCAAAATGCGAGAGTTCCATTGCTTCCTGATAAGATATTTCAGGAATGTTTTTTACGTTAGAAACAATTCTTGGGTCTGCAGTCATCATGCCGGATACGTCAGTCCATATTTCAAGAAACGATGCATGTACTGCTGCCGCAATAATGGCTGCAGTGTAGTCTGAGCCTCCTCTGCCAAGAGTTGTAGTAATGTTATTTTTAGTGGAAGCTATAAAGCCGGGAACAATAAACAGATTACCATTATTTTCAATAAAAAAGGTTTTTATTTTTGTGTTAGTGTCTCTATAATCTACCGCAGCCATTCCAAAATAGTCATTCGTTTTTATAAGGGTCCGTGCATCTACCCATTCGCATTTTATTTGCTGTGCTTTTAAAGCGGCTGTAATAATTTGCGATGATAATAATTCACCATAACTCACAATTTTATCTTTTGTGCGGGGCGAACATTCGCTTAATAAAAATACACCATTGCAAATATCTTCCATCTCATTACAGGCTTTTTTTACAAGGCTGAGTACGCTGCTCTGGTGTTGAATGGGGATGAGTTTTTTTACAGTTTCCATGTGGCGGTCTTCAATTTCACTTAGTACGGTCTTGTAACCTTCATTACCAAGTTCAGCCATAGCAGAACAGTTTAGTAACATATCTGTAATGCCGCCCAGTGCTGAGACAACTACCGCTTTTCTGCCGGTATTATATTTAATAATTTCTATAACCTTACTTATGTTTTCTGGATTTGCCACAGAACTCCCGCCAAATTTTAATACCTGCATATAATACAATTGTATATTTTAAAAAATAGTTATGCCTTTGTATAAAAGCAAACGCCCATCAGTTATATGTAGAAGATAACCCTTAACGGGTCGTGGTAGTGTTCGTTGATTTGCCGAAGCCCTTAACATTGAAGACCGTGCTTTTGTAAATTGAAATATGATTTAAACTGATGTTCATATAATTTAAACTCAATATAGGAAAATATTTATTAAGTAGATATTAATTGAACTGTATAAAATATTCTTTGCTAATTATTTTTTCATTAATTTGTTTTGTAAAATCAACTTAATTATGATAAAATACAGTGAACTCAAGAAAGGTGGACATGTAATGACAAATGCTGACGGGGATATAAGGAGAGGTGCAATTGAAGAACTTAACAATAGTGATAAACAGGTATGCATTAATACAGGGGCACAAAGTTTTTGGTTTGAACCCGATCAGCTGAATCCAATTGAATTGAATGAAAAAGAACTGATCAATTTTAAATTTCACAAAGAAGTAAAGGAAGACGGAACAATTAAATATTTAAAAGGTGCTTTTCGTATGCTTATACCAAAGGAAGGAGATTTTAGCAGAATGGAAATTTGGTACCGAGATGAACAAAGGCATTTTGTAGAACCTCTGCCATTGCATATTTTTCAAAATCATTTTTATGAAATGACGAAGGTGTATTTAAATGAAGGCTCCTTTGGTTAATAAATATAATTTTATTTATGAGCCTTCTCTTTTTAAGTGAAGGCTTTTATTAGATAATAAACTTGAAAATATTTATATTTTTAACATTGTTTAATGTAGAAATCAAATATTCGCGTTAGTTAATTTATGAAAATAAGCATCATCATTCCTGCCTATAATGAAGCAGAAAACATAGAAAAAATAATTTCTTATTTATTGCGTATTGAGCAAAAAAACTGCATCGAAATCATTGTTGCTGATGGTGGAAGTACGGATAATACAATAGAACTTGCTCAAAAAAACGGTGCTGTAGGAATTCTATCAACCATTAAGGGTAGGGCAGGGCAAATGAACCATGGTGTTGATGTTGCTACCGGTGATGTACTTTATTTCATACATGCTGACAGTAGACCACCACTTACTTATTTTGCAGATATTGAAAATGTTATTAACAAAGGATACGACTGCGGTTGTTACCGTTCACAATTTGACAGCAACAATTTTATGCTAAAAATCAACGCATTTTTTACAAGATTAAATGTGCTATTTTGCCGGGGAGGAGACCAGACAATTTTCGTAACCCGGGCATTGTTTGAAAAAGTTGGTCCTTACAAAAATGAAATGCTGATAATGGAAGATTATGATTTTCTGGCAAGAATTAGAAAGCAGGGAAAATTTAAATTATTTAATAAGGCAGCTGTTTTTTCTGCAAGAAAATATGATGAAAACAGCTGGTTAAAAGTACAAAAAGCAAACCTGAAAATTGTAAGGATGTACAAAAATGGAAAGTCGCAACAGGAAATGCTTGAGACATATAAACGGATGCTAAACTACCGTAAGAATGCATTTTAAAGATAAAGTAGTTTGGATAACCGGTGCATCTTCGGGTATAGGAGCAGAACTTGCCCTACAATTATCTTTTCAAAAAGCAAAACTTATTCTTACAGCGAGAAATAAAGAAATGTTAGATCAAGTTCAGCAAAAATGTTTACAACAAACTTTGTATTGTAAAATTGTGGTGGCAGATCTTTCTAAAGAAGAAGAAGCAGAAAAATCGGTAATAACTGCTTTGGAACAATTTGATAGAATTGATATCGTTTTTTTAAATGCGGGGATAACCCAACGGTCGCTAGCCTTTGAAACTGATACAAGCGTTTACAGATCATTGATGAATATTAATTTTTTTGCAGCGGTCATCATCACACAAAAACTTTTTCCATATTTTAAACAACAGGGTAGTGGGCATTTTGTGGCAATCAGTAGTGTTGCCGGTTTAATTGGTTTTCCTTACAGAAGTGGTTATGCTGCAGCCAAACATGCATTGATGGGTTATTTTGAAACCCTTCAAACTGAAAATGCTGTTGAAGATGTTAATTATACAATCATCAGCCCGGGTAGAATAAATACGCCTATTTCAGCATCGGCACTTACTAAAGATGGTTCGCCCCATTTAAAAAATGATATTGGACAGCTGAATGGAATTCCTGTTGAGAAATGTAGTACTCAAATTTTAAAAGCTGTAGAAAATAACAAAAAACATATTATTATTGCACGGGGAGAATATTGGCTTTGGGTTATTAAAAAATTAATGCCAGCGCTGTTTTATAAAATAGCCCATAAAAAAGGAATGAATAATTAAAATAGCTTGGCTGTTTTTTTTCGTAACTAGGTCTCATTATGCACGATTTTATAACAGGTATTCAACAGATTGGCATTGGTGTAAAAAACCTTCGGGAGAGTACACTTTTTTACAAAGATATTTTCGGTTTAGATGTATTAATATTCGATGATACCTCTGATGCTCATTTAATGACCCGATATACAGGCGGGCAGGTTTACAACAGACAGGCAGTTTTAACAATGAATTTGGCAGGTGGCGGTGGTTTTGAAGTGTGGCAGTATAATAACAGGAATCCTAAAGAATGTTTGCATACGATTAAATATGGTGACGTTGGTATATATGCTGCAAAAATTAAATGTAGGGATATAAATAATGCATACGTTTATTTATCGACCAAGGCGAATCTTATGATTTCTCAAATACAAAAAGACCCTGCTCAAAATCAACATTTTTGGGTTAAAGATTATTTTGGCAACTGCTTTAATGTTGTGCAGGGATATGAATGGTTTAAATATTCTTCATCCCCAACAGGTGCTGTAACAGGCGCTGTAATTGGGGTTTCTGATATGGAAAAGGCTATTCTTTTCTACAGTAACTTTTTAGGTATTACCGAAATTGTTTTTGATGTAAATAGTATTTATTCAGATAATGATCTCTCTAAGAGAATTAATTGCAGAAGGGTTTTACTTAGAAAAAAAGTAACAGGAAACGGTGCTTTTAATAAACTTTTAGGTGCAGTTGAAATTGAACTTGTACAAAGTTTTGAAGGCGATTCAAATAAAATATTTAAGGACAGATTTTGGGGAGATTGCGGTTTTATACACTTATGTTTTGATGTTTTAAATATGGATGGATTAAAGAAACATGCATCTTCTATGGGAGTTAAGTTTACAGTAGATAGCCATGAATCTTTTGCGATGGATAATGCTTCAGGACGATTTTGTTATGCTGAAGACCCTGATGGTACACTCATTGAGTTAGTGGAAACGCATAAAATCCCCATTTTTAAAAAAATTGGTCTACACTTAAACCTAAAAAAGCGTAATCAGCAAAAACCATTACCGGACTGGATAATAAATTTATTATCTCTTAGTAAAGTAAGATAGTTTTTTAAAGCCATTCTTCAGGTATATCTTTTTCTTCGTCCAGATCATTTAAAACCGGCATGGTATAGTATGTAAGACCTCGTTGTTTTATATCTATTAAGGTTTGTGTAAATACATTTTCAGTACTCCATTTTTTATTTTTAAAAAGTAAGGAATGTAATTTTTTCATACCAAGTAAATAATACCCTCCATCTGCTGCTGCACCAATTACAATGTCATTTGTCTTTAAATGTTCGAACGAATTATTAATAATTTCCTTTGTCAAACCCGGGCAATCACTTCCTATAATAATGCAATAATCATAATCTTTACTAAAAAGCAAACTAAAGGCTTCGTTCATGCGGTCTCCTAAACTTTCTCCCGTTTGTAATTGACAGGAAAATCCTTTCCAAAAATCATTTTCATCTTCTTCAGTTAAAAATGCAAAACCCTGGCAAGTTGCTGCTTTTGCTACTGAACGGGTATGAATTAAAAGTTTTTGATAAATGTTTAAAGCTTTTACTTCGCCTATCGTTGCTGCCAGTCTTGTTTTTACTTTACCTAACTCAGGTTTTCGGGCGAAAATTATTAAACCCTTCTTCACATCTTGTTCCATCAAATAATTTGTTCTTATAAAGTTTATAGTTTATTAATAAAAGTATTTAAAATATTTAATGTATAACATCTAGTAGAGATAATACGCTAACAATGTTGTGTATTTATTAACAAACATTAACAGCCTTTAAACAGCTTGAACTCTATTTTTACCACCCTGTCAAAAAATGCATCATTTAAATTAACTTTTATAGGACAATAGATATACTCTTAATTCGTTTATTAATCTCTAATCCGGTTTTAATTATGAAAATAGTAAAAGTAAAAAAAGTATATCTTTTCTTTTGTGCTATCGTTGGTTTTATGTTACATCTTCCTTTTGCATTTTCGGGTACAAAAGTTTTTTCTTCTAATCCCACCGTTTCCAACACTACCACCACGAAGTATTCTTTTTCTTCAGCTAAAATTTATGACAGTCTCAAATTAAATCTTTCAGGACTGTCTCAACAAGCTTTTACTTGCGCAATAAAAGGTTACGAATATTTAAAAGCAAAGGGTAAAATTGGTAATGATAATATTTTGTCTATTGTTGATTTTTCAAGACCCTCTTCACAAAAAAGACTGTTTGTAATTGATTTGAAAAATTTGAAAGTGTTGTTTAATACTTATGTTGCACACGGTCAGGGCAGTGGTACAGCAATGGCAACACAGTTTTCTAATATTCCTGAGAGCTTCCAAAGTAGTTTGGGTTTTTATACAACTTCATCTACCTACAATGGTAAAAATGGTTATTCTATGCATTTGGAAGGTATGGAAAACGGTATTAATGATAAGGCTAATGAAAGAGCTATTGTAATGCACGGAGCTCCCTATGTTAACGAAAATCTTATACATGCACGTGGTTATATTGGCAGAAGCTGGGGTTGCCCTGCAGTGCCAGAAAAACTTAACAAACCAATTATTGATAAAATAAAAAATGGTTCCTGTCTTTTTATTTATAGTGAAAACAACAGGTACTTAAAATCATCTAAAATTTTGAATAGTTAGATTTTGTTTAGTTTATTTTAAAAGTTTAATGGGAACATTAAACTTTTTTGCTTTAAATGTTTAATTTTTTTTTATTACTCCCATCCCGATATACACTAAAATGTTATTTTATTGTTGCTTTAAAGATTTATAAGACAAACATCTGTATGCTTAATGGTAAGCAAAGGAAATTTAATTTACTATCATTTGCTTTTGTCTTGGTTATCGAGAATTATCTTAAAAAATACAATTTTTGACCCCTGCATTACAAAATTTCTATTTCCTACATTTGTAAAAAATATATTAATGAGTTTGCGTAAAATTTTAAGAGGAACAGGTGTTGCTATAATTACGCCTTTTGCAAAAGATCTTTCTGTAGATTATACTGCATTAGGTAGGGTTATTGATTACAATATAAACAATGGTGTAAATTATATTGTTACATTGGGCACTACCGGAGAAACACCTGTACTTTCATCAGATGAGAAAAAAGAAATTATATATTTTACGCAAAAACATATTAATGGGCGTGTACCGATGGTAATAGGTATGGGCGGTAACGATACCGCTTCCGTAATAAAGGATTTACAAACTTATCCTTTAGACGGCGTTGCAGCTGTTTTAAGCGCAAGTCCGTATTACAATAAGCCGTCTCAGGAAGGTATATATCAGCATTACAAGGCAATTGCAGCAGCATCTCCAAAACCGTTAATCTTGTATAATGTACCGGGGCGGACCGGTAGAAATATGACGGCTGCTACAACACTTAGGCTAACACAAATAGAAAATATCGCCGGTATAAAAGAAGCGGGTAACGATATACAACAGGTAATAGAAATTTTAAAAAACAGACCCGAAAATTTCGCCGTTATAAGCGGAGATGATGATCTCGTATTACCTGAAATGGCGTGTGGAATTGATGGTGTAATAAGTGTAGCTGCAAATGCATTTCCAAAGCTGTTCTCAACAATGGTAAACCAGGGTTTGGAATATAATTTTAAAGATGCTGTAAAAATAAATAACCAGTTATTGGAAGTCTATAAATTATTGTTTGTAGAAAATAATCCCGCAGGCGTTAAAGCATTTTTATATGAAATGAAGCTGATAGAAAATATACTTCGGTTACCTGGTGTGCCGCTCAGCATGGAACTACAGGAACAGGCAAAAAAATATATAGCCTCAAATGAGGTTTTGTGAAACTTTTTTTCAGTATTATATTAGCTACTGTTATTATTTTTAATTCAGCAGCTCAATCTTTAGACAGTTCAGTAAAATACATCTGGAAAAATGAAGCTACTAATATTACCGCTTCTGTAAAGATCTACGGATTACAACAAACAAATAAATCATTTTGTATTTTTTATTTAAACAGTGTTGATACAGTTTACAATAATATTTCTGATAGTCTTTTTAACGCGTTTGTAAATATTTCAATGTTGAACTGTCCGGTAATAAAAATCAATTTTTACAATGTTGCAGATACAGTTTCGGGTAAAAAAATTAAATTATACGCAGAAGAATTTTCTAAGTTTATTTTAAATGATGTTCAAAAAAAATACCCACGGATAAGAACACATAATTTAATTGTTTCAGGGGTGGATTATTTTGCAATGGTGGCTTTGTCTGCTGCAATTGATAATCCCCAAAAAATAAATAAGACAGCTTTGTTTTTTCATGATATTGAAAATACAGCACTTTTAGGAAATGTTAGCGTGGCTGATGCAAAAAAGCTAAAAGGTAAATTGTATTTGTATATAAATTCACAAAACAAAGAGGATAAGTTGGCTGATTCTCTCGCAAACGATTTGGCACTCAATTCAACTATAGTTCTTTATAAATTTGTCGATTTTGGTAGCCTTGAAACTTCGAGTATTTTTAAAGAAGCTTACAATTGGTTATTGGCAGATGGTAATAACTACATTATTCGTAATAATGATTAAATTCTAAAACATGCTCCTTCATGAGCGATCTCCGTATTTTCAAATACCTCTTTAGTCTCAAGTAAAAATTCATCTAATTCCTCATATTTTGAGGAGAAATGCCCAATCAATAACTTTTTTGCACCTGCAAGTTTTGCAATATTTCCTGCCTGTGTTGTAGTGCAGTGATACCTCGCAGCAGCACGTTCTTCAAGATCTTTTAAATAAGTTGTTTCATGGTAAACAAGATCTGCTCCTTTAATTTTTTCAGCTATGCTTTCATCGTAAATTGTATCTGCACAATATGCATAGATACGTGCAGCAGTTGCCGGTTCGGTTACGTCTTCATTAGCAATGATTGTCCCTTTTTTTGTGCTGTAATCTCTCCCCTTTTGTAGCTCACCATAAAAAGCCTCGGGTATTTCATACATTTTTACTTTATCAGGAAGTATGCTTCTCGGATTTTTCTTTTCCTTAAATAAAAAACCAAAACAATCAATGCGGTGACTTACTTTAAAAGTTGAAACGGTTATTTTTTTATCATTAGCAATTTCACCTTCTTCTTTTAAAACATGAAAATATAGCGGGTAAGGTAAAATGGTATTTGCAGCGTCAAGATGTAGTTGAATAATTTGTTGAAGCAATGCCGGAGCATATACATGCAACTCATTTGTACGACCCAGTAAACCCATGCTTGTAAGTAACCCAATCAACCCAAAATAGTGATCGCCATGTAAGTGCGAAATAAATATTTTATTTAATTTACTCCGCTTTATTTTGTATTTGGTAAGTTGGTTTTGGGTGCCTTCGCCACAATCAATTAAATAATTTTCATCGTTTGTTTGTAACACCTGCGCAGTTGGATTTCTCCCATGTGCAGGTATTGCTGAATTATTTCCTAAAATTGTAAGTGCAAGCAAATTAAAAATTTATAAAACATTTTATTCCAAGACTGCCTTTTAATTAAAAAGGCTGCTTTCTTTCCCAATTAATTATCTTCTTCTTCAAAACCGCTTAATAATTCCCTTTCTATTTCTTCCATTTGCACAATATCCCATGCCTCGCTTTCTGTGGGTGTAATATTCATTAAATCTGTAAGATCAAGTTTTTCAAAAACAGCTTCTACCGATGGTTGTAATTCACAAATTACCATCGATTTATTTTTTTCGTAAAACTGCTGTTGGACTGATGAAAATTTTTCTGCAGCCTCATCTGCAATTTCCTTTACCATTTTCATGTTTAGAACGACATGTGGGATTTTCAAACTGGCATATCCACCTATTTTTTCAATATCTTCTGTCATATTAGCAGAAATATTAGACTCTTCGGGCGTTAAAACATTGAATTTTTCTTTGGTATCTAATTTGAGTTTCATGATCTGCGATTAATGATCTAAGATATAATAATAAGATCTATAAATATGTGTTTGTTTTCTTTCCGTAATTAGCAATAGTTATATTGTACACATATCAACATTTTTGATTTCTTTAGCACTTAAGCGCTTCTTTTTTTCGTTAACATTGTACAGTAAAAATATAAAAGCATGGATAATAATTTTAGCACACAGGTAAAAGAAATCATTTCTTACAGCAGAGAAGAGGCATTAAGACTGGGAAACGATTTTATAGGTACAGAACACTTGGTTTTAGGACTTATAAGGGATGGCGAAAATACCGCTGTCAAAATACTAAAAACACTCAATGTAGATGTGTACGAAGTGCGCAAGGAAATTGAGCTTGCTGTAAAAGATAAGACAGGTAAAAACATTGCCAACATAAATTCTTTGCCCCTGACAAAGCAGGCAGAAAAAGTTATACGGATTACAGTTTTAGAAGCTAAAGCTGTAAAAAGTGCCAATGTAGAAAGTGAGCATTTAATGTTGTCTATTTTAAAAAATAAAGAAAATATTGCAACACAAATTTTAAATCAGTTTGATGTGGATTATGATATTTTTAAAACTGAACTTGGTTTTGTAGCAAGCGATTTGCCACGTGCCGAATTTAATGAGGAAGATGATTTTGATGATGACAGTAAAAAGTTTGGTGCACAAAAACCTGCTAAACCCGGTACCGCAAATTTGCCTAAAACAAAAACGCCGGTTCTCGATAATTTTGGAAGAGATATAACACGGCTTGCAGAAAGCGGATCTCTTGACCCTATAGTTGGTCGTGAAAATGAAATTGAAAGAGTATCACAAATACTTTCACGCAGAAAGAAAAACAACCCCATTTTAATTGGTGAACCTGGTGTAGGTAAAACTGCCATTGTTGAAGGTTTAGCACTGCGTATTGTGCAAAGAAAAGTAAGCAGGATTTTGTTTGATAAAAGAGTTGTCAGTCTTGACCTTGCTGCTTTGGTAGCCGGTACAAAATACCGTGGTCAGTTTGAAGAGCGTATGAAAGCCATTATGAATGAGCTTGAAAAAAACAAGGACGTAATTTTATTTATTGATGAAATACATACAATTGTAGGAGCAGGCGGCGCAAGCGGAAGTTTAGATGCAAGTAATATTTTTAAACCTGCACTCGCCCGTGGAGAGCTGCAATGTATTGGTGCAACTACGTTGGATGAATACCGCCAGCATATTGAAAAAGATGGAGCATTGGACCGTCGTTTTCAAAAGGTATTGGTGGAACAGCCAAGCGTAGATGAAGCCATTGAAATACTTACAAACATAAAAAGTAAGTATGAAGATTACCATAATGTAACCTACAGCCAGAAAGCTATTGAAGCCTGTGTAAAACTGAGTGATCGTTATATGACAGATCGTTTGTTGCCGGATAAAGCGATTGATGTATTGGATGAAGTTGGTGCAAGAAAGCATATAAAAAATATAAATGTTCCGGAAAATATTATTGAACTGGAGGGTAAAATAGAAGATATAAAACTGGAAAAAAATAGAGTTGTAAAAAGTCAGAAGTTTGAAGAGGCTGCATCTTTAAGAGATACAGAAAAGAGGCTTCAGGATGAATTGGAAAAAGCAAAAAATGATTGGGAAGAAGAAAGTAAGAACAAGCGTTTCCCGATAGAAGAGGAAGATATTGCAGAGGTAGTACACATGATGACAGGGATACCTGTAAAGCGAATGGTACAGGCAGAAACGGAAAAACTTCGCCACATGGGTGATGATTTAAAAGGTGCAGTTGTGGGGCAGGCGGATGCCATTAGCAAAGTGGTAAAAGCAATACAGCGTAATAGGGTTGGGTTAAAGGACCCAAAGAAACCAATAGGTACTTTTATATTTCTTGGTCCAACAGGTGTTGGTAAAACAGAACTTGCCCGTACACTTGCCAGACAAATGTTTGACAGTGAAGATGCTCTTATCCGAATTGATATGAGTGAATACATGGAGAAGTTTACAGTTAGTCGTTTAATAGGAGCACCTCCGGGTTATGTAGGTTACGAAGAGGGTGGTCAGCTTACAGAACGGGTACGCCGCAAGCCCTACAGCGTTATTTTGCTCGATGAAATAGAAAAAGCACACCCTGATATTTATAATATTTTGCTCCAGGTTTTAGATGATGGTATGCTTACAGATGGTCTTGGAAGGAAAGTAGATTTTAAAAATACTATGATCATTATGACTTCTAATATTGGTGCACGCCAGTTGAAAGATTTTGGTGAAGGTGTTGGTTTTGCTACGGCTAACAGAGTGGAAAATTCTGATGAAAATAACAAGGCAGTAATTGAAAAAGCATTAAAACGTACTTTTAGTCCGGAGTTTTTAAACAGGATTGATGATGTGGTGATATTTAATTCACTCAGCAAAGACGATATTTTCGAGATAATAGACATTTTGATGAAAGGTGTAATGAAGCGTTTAAATAATCTTGGTTTTAGTATGGAGCTTACACCCGAAGCAAAAGTATTTGTGGCTGATAAAGGTTACGACAGCCAGTTTGGTGCAAGACCGTTACACAGGGCCATACAAAAATATTTAGAAGATCCTCTAGCAGAAGAAATTTTGAATATGAATATAAAAGCGGGAGATATATTAGTGGCAGAGTTGGATGTGGAAAACCAGAAAGTAATATTTAAAAAAAAGGATAAAGAAGAGCCAAGAAAAAAAGAGAAGAAAAGTGAAGTTTAATTATGCTTTTAATTAATAATCACCCCATTCATTTTGAATGGGGTTTTTTAATTGCCTGGGATTTTACAAATTAATTTCTTTTTGCAAACCATTAAAATTCCTTCACTTTTGCAATATGGCAAAAAGTATAATTATTACTATAGACGGTTGGTCATCCTGCGGAAAAAGTACACTTGCCAAACAACTGGCAAAAGAGCTGGATTTCACTTATATTGACAGTGGTGCCATGTACAGAGCCATTACACTTTATTTTTTGAGAAACCATATCGACTGGACAGATGATATGGAAGTAAAAAATGCTTTGAACGAAATCCATTTACATTTTGAATCAAACATAAAATCAGGCGAATCAGAAATATATTTAAACGACGAAAACGTTGAATACTTAATACGGGATCTTATTATTGCAGATAAGGTTAGTGATATTGCTGCGATTGCATCTGTGCGAACTTTCGCAGTTGCGCAACAGCAAAAAATGGGCACAAATAAAGCAATTGTAATGGATGGAAGAGATATTGGTACAACCGTTTTCCCCGAAGCCGAACTGAAAATTTTTATGACTGCAGATATTGCAACAAGGGTCGAACGGAGGTTTAAAGAAATGTTTGAGAAAAACCCAAATATTGTGTTAGAAGATGTAAAGCATAACCTTGAAATGCGGGACTATATAGATTCTCACAGAGAAGTTAGCCCTTTAAAAAAAGCCGAAGATGCCATTGTTTTGGATAACACAAATATTGACATGTTACAGCAATTAAAGATTGCTTTAAATCTAGTAAAGCAACCCATTCATTAATTTACCAAAAGCATTTCATTTTTTAATAATTCCAGTTTTTGACTTTTGTTTTTCATAGCTGCAATTTTTTCTATAACAGCTTCAACCATTGCATCAGGGCAACTTGCACCACTGCTTATTAATATTTTTACAGATCTGTTTAATGGCAAAAAATCATGCGTGGCTTTCTCTTCTTGGTTGTGAAGGTTATAATGAAAAATGGTATTGTCCTCTGTTATTTTATCCGCGCCATTTATAAAATAAGTGGTTAGCTTTTCTTCGCACAACTCTACAAGGTGAGATGTGTTGCTGCTGTTGTACCCGCCAACAACAATGGCAAAATCTGCTTCCTGTTCCAGCAAGCCATAAATGGAAGATTGATTATCGTTTGTTGCGTAGCAAAGCGTATCTCTTGTATCGGCAAATCTTTCAGCAATATTTGCTTCAGTAAGATGATATTTTGCAATCATTATATTTTTTAAAAAATCGGCAATAGCCTGTGTATCGCTTGCCAGCATGGTGGTTTGATTAATAACACCAATACGTTGCAAATCTAATTCAGGGTTAAATCCTTCTGAAAAACGACCCTCAAATTCTTTAATAAACTGTTCAATATCTTTTTCGCCGATTATGTATTTACTAAGCTCAATTGCTTCTGCCATATCATTTACAATTACTGTTGGCGTCACTTTAGCGGCATGAGAAAATGTAGCACGGGTTTCTTCGTGCGTTGGTTTGCCATGTACAACCACTGCATAATTTTTTTTCGCTATCTGGTCTCCACGGTTCCAAACTTTTTCAACAAACGGACATGTTGTGTTGTATTTTTTTGTAGAAATACCAATTGAATTTATTTTTTCTTCAATTAACAACGTAGTTCCAAATGCAGGAATAATAACCACATCATCTGCAGTTAATTCTTCAAAAGGAATTAACATATTCCCTTTTGTATCCTGTAAAAATGTAACACCTCTTTGCTGTAAATCTGCATTTACCTGTGGATTGTGAATCATTTCACTCAATAAAAAAATACGTTTACCCGGGTTTTCATCTATTGTTTTAAAAGCAATTTCAATCGCATTTTCTACACCGTAACAAAACCCAAAATGTCTTGCTAAATAAATCTGCACGTCTCCAAGATCCAGGAGGGTAGGCGTAAAATCTTTCTTCATTTTATCCTGCTCACGTCTTGTGTTTTTTATTGCAGTAATAAGAGGACTTCGATATGTAAAAGGAATAGTAAATTGCTTCATAATAAGAAATGATTGCGAAGGTACGTTTTAAGATAAATGGAATTTAGATTACCTATTTTGTGATTGGAAAAATTGAAAGTTTAATTTTATGGAAGCAAGTTTATTCATACAACCGGCATTTTTAAGAAACAGTAACCTGTACGAAGTAAATGTGAGGCAGTACACACTGGAAGGTACTTTTAAAGCATTTGAGAAACATTTGACGAGGCTAAAAGATATGGGTGTCGAAATATTGTGGATGATGCCCATTCATCCGATTGGGGTTGAAAAAAGAAAAGGAATCCTTGGCAGTTATTATTCCATACAAAATCACAAAGGAATAAACCCGGAGTTTGGTACCGCAGAAGATTTTAAAGATTTGGTAATAAAAGTTCATTCGCTGGGGATGCAAATAATTATAGACTGGGTTGCAAATCACACATCATGGGATAATGTATGGACAAAAACCAACCCTGAATATTATGTAAAAGATAAGGAAGGTAAATTTATTGCACCTTACGATTGGAGTGATGTTATACAGATAGATCACAGCAACGGAAATGAGCAGGTTGCTATGATAGATGCCATGCAGTATTGGATAAAAGAGTTTAACATTGATGGTTTTCGTGCTGACCTTGCTCACCTTACACCATTGCCATTTTGGTTAAATGCAAGGCTGCATTTATCTTCTTTAAAAAAAGACCTGATCTGGCTTGCTGAAACCGAAGATATAAATTACCACCAAGCATTTGATATTTCTTATACATGGAGAATGATGCACACCACACAGCAGTTTGTAACCGGGGAAAAGACACTGGCTGACTGTGTAAAAGTATTATCAGATTACAAAAAAGATTTTGATGAGAAAGACCTGCGTTTATTTTTTACAAGTAATCATGATGAAAATTCATGGAACGGTTCTGAATACGAGAAGTATGGCATGTTTGCCAAAGCATGGGCAGTTTTTTCAACGTTATATGTATCTGTCCCGTTAATATACAGTGGGCAGGAATTACCAAATTACAAAAGGCTGCAATTTTTTGAAAAAGATGTAATTGAATGGACAGAAGATTTAAAGTTGCAAAATTTTTATAAATGTTTGCTGTCTTTGCGAAAAAGAAATCCTGTATTTATAAATTTAAAGGCAGCAGATATTTATATAGATGAATTATTGATTGCCAGAAATATATTTTCCATGCTTATAAAAAGTGATGAGGAGGTAGTTTTATGTATGATCAACTTCAACAAGGTTACCACTGCAGAAAATATTATTTTTAACGCCATGCCTGGGCATTACAGGGATGTTTTTTCTGCACAGGAAAAAATTCTGAACAACAGTTTTCTTTTTGAAAAAGAAGCAGGTGGGTTTTGTATTTTAGAAAAATTTAAAAATTTAGTTTGATGTAGTAAAATCACGATTTACAAAATAGACTGAGGTTTTGTATGTAAATCCTAAAAAGTATTATACAGTCAGAAAAGACTTTTTTAGACTAAATATTATTTCATATAGTATAAATAACAAAGCCCCCGAAAATTTCAGGGGCTTTGTTTATATGTGCTCGCCTTATTCATCATCTAACGAAAAAGGGTATTCATACAGACCATCATAGCCCGGGTAAAAACCACTAACTGTAATATCTTTTTCTTTACCTACAATGTTTTTTAATTCATCAACAGAACTTATTATTTTATTATTTATTTTTAAAATAATAAAACCATCTTTCATTCTGCTTTGTTTTTCGAAGGCACCTTCAGCTTTAATTTTCTTTACAATTACACCACCCGTAACACCATATTCCTTTGCTTTTTTTGGATCAAGTGTTACCAGTTCTGCACCTAATTTATCTGTAGCAATTTCATTTTTTACCACATCGTAATTACCTGCTTTATTTTTTAAAGTTACGTTAGCTGTTACTTCTTTGTTATCTCGTAAATAGGTAACTGTTATTTTATCGCCTGGCTTGTATCGGCTAACCTGTTCCTGCATTTCAGCACCACTGCTCACCACACTTGCGTTTACTTTTATAATCATATCTCCTTTGCGTATACCTGCCCCAAAAGCACCACCATCTTTAGGTACGTCCGTTACATAAATACCGTAAGCGTCTGTTGGTATTCCCTGTTGCTTTTTTACTTCATCACTTAAATCGCTCGGCGTTGTGTAAGCGATACCAATATAAGCACGTTGAACGGTACCGAATTTAATAATATCATCAACCACTTTTTTTACGATGTTTACAGGTATTGCATAAGAATAACCAGAATAATATCCTGTCGGAGATGCAATGGCTGAATTGATACCAACTATTTTACCGTCAGTATTAACCAAGGCGCCACCACTATTACCCATGTTCACTGCGGCATCTGTTTGTATAAAAGATTCAATACCCGCACCCCCTGCTTTATCTTTATTTAAACCCAAACTTCTCCCTTTAGCACTAACTATACCTGCAGTTACTGTTGTTTCAAGGTTTAATGGATAACCAATAGCCAAAACCCACTGACCAATTTTTACATCATCGGAATTGCCATAAATTAAATAAGGCAAACCTGCAGCTTCTACTTTAATTACTGCTAGATCGTATGCAGGGTCTGTGCCAATTACTTTTGCTGTATATGTTTTTTTATTGCTTAGTGTAACCATAATTTCGTCTGCAGAAGCAACAACGTGGTTGTTGGTAACAATGTAACCGTCTTCACTGATTAACACACCTGAACCTGATGCACGTTGCTCAGGTCTTACATTATTTCTTTTGCCAAAAAATTGCTCCATCATATCATCATCTCCAAACAAATCGCTGAAAGGATTTTGCTGACGCTGTGTTTTTGGTAGGCTGTTGGAAATTTGTTTAGCATTTGTTTTTGTCTTAATGTGAACAACTGCAGGTGTGGCAGCTTGTGCAGGAACTGTAAAATCAACGGCACCTGGAGGCAAACTACTACCATCTCCAAAGCCGGTTTGTTTTGGATAATTTCCGGGCAATACTCCAACCGTTTGTCCACCATAAGTATTTGAATTTTTTATGTATTTGCCATATCCCCAAACCACTCCTAAAGTTGTAAGGGCACTAAAGAAAACAGTAAATGCGAGTTGTTTAAATTTCATTTTATTATGTTTTATTTTATTATTTTATTGAAAATATCAAAAAATGTGCCTTCGCTAAACAAAGTAACGATAGACTGACAAAATGCTATTTATTTATGAGCCTATTTAACAATAAATTATTAGGCGTTTTAAATGTCAAAGTGTTAATAGAAACTGCATCGTATCTTCTCCATCAGCATAAGTAAATAAATCGGGGTTTTGAGCTTCACCAAAAGGTACAAAATTATTTCCGACCAGGCATTGAACATCACTCTGATTTTGCAAAAATTCAGTAAGTTTTCCTATATCGTTATAATACTCATAATAAAGCTGGCTAATGGGCGAAAACATGTTTGTGTTTTCGGTAAGAATAGTGGCTTCATTAGTCATGTAATAAACATTATTCAACAGAATTATGGAAAGATTGTAGTCATAATTATTCCTGTATTTATGGTGATCGCCAAAATATTTAAAATGAGAAAATGATGTTAATAACCTTTCAAAATTGTACTCTTCCGGTACATATAATTTAGTAACATTTCTGCAACCGAGTCCAAAATATAAATGAACATCATCAGCCAATAACCTTAATTCTTTATCAGTTTCGTTACCTGTAAGAATTGCAGCGGATGTTCTGTTCTTTCTTATGATGTTTGGATATTTGCCAAAATATTCTGAAAAAGATTTTGCAGCACTGGTACCCCCCGTTGCAATGTATGCATCGCATCCTTTTAGCATATCTGCAAATGAAATATAATTTTGAATTTCATTGTCTAAACTGTATAAATATTTTACAAGATGCTTTAACAGCACATCATCTTTAGATGATAATTTTACAGTCTGGTTATGCCCGCTAATAAATACCGAAAGCATGTCATGAAAGCCCACCATTGGTATATTTCCTGCCATTACAATTCCAATGTTTTTAGCCGATATGATATCATCTATATGGTAATGGGCTGTCCATTTTTGCAGTGCTTCTTCAGTCAGAAAATTATCAGCTATTTGTAATGCTGCATGTTGAGAAAAATCAGTTGTAAACCATCCGTTTTTATAAAAAGCCTCTTGCTTTGCTTCCTGCCATTCTTCAGAATCAGCCTTTAAATATTCTCCGGCTTTAACCATTAAATTAATTCTTTCTTGTAGGTTCATAAGGTTCTTGTTAAATTGCAACAAATTTACAACGATGGCAATCAAAATAACTGACGAATGTATAAACTGCGGGGCATGCGAACCTGAATGTCCAAACAACGCTATTTACGAAGGTGGAGTTGAGTGGGCAATTGCTGATGGTACCACCATAAAAGGAAGTTTTACTTTAATGGATGGTTCTCAAATGGATGCCGACAAGCGCAATGCCCCGGTAGCCCTTGATATCTATTATATTGTTCCGAACAAGTGTACTGAATGCCAAGGTTTTCATGAAGAACCGCAATGTGCCGCTGTGTGCCCGGTTGACTGCTGTGTACCTGACGAAGATTACAGAGAAACGGTGGATCAGCTTATGGATAAGAAAAATCACCTTCACATTTAATTAAACTAATTTAAAAGCGAAAGTATTTATATGCTTTCGCTTTTTTGTACCTATACTTTTTTAGAATTTTATTACCTTGCTTTTATGATTAAATATATAACGTTGCTTGTTTTTATTATGCATGCCCTTGCAATCACGTCATGTGATTTTTCTAAAAAAAACAATACTGACGATAAGCTGGCAAGAAATGAATCACTTCTCAAAGCAGACAGGAATTTTGCAGCGCTTAGTGCAGAAAAAGGTTTAAAAGAAGCTTATTTAGAAAATATAGACAGCAATGGTGTTTTACTTCGCCCTAAGCAGTTACCAATTGCCGGAGCAGATGCCGTTGACTTTATTATAGGCTTAAAGGATACAGGTTACACTTTGAATTGGAAACCTTCAAACGCGGTGGTGGCTGCATCCGGAGAACTTGGTTACACTTTTGGCGTATATGAAATAAAATCTTCCTTAATAGATACATTATTATACGGTACATATGTTAGCATCTGGAAAAAGCAAGAAGATGGAAAATGGAAATTTGTTTTACAAAGTAATAATGAGGGAATAAATGAAGTAAAATAAATTTTATTTTAAGTCCTTAATAATTGTGTAAAAATTATTTTAAGAATATGAAAAAAATTGCATTGATAACAGGTGGTTACTCCGGAGAAGCCGTAATTTCTTATAAAAGTGCTGCAACCATCCAAAATAATATTGATGCAACAAAATGGGATTGTTACCTGATAGATATTCACCCTCAGGGGTGGTTTTACACTTCGCAGGACGGAGAAAAAATAGGGGTTGATAAAAATGATTTTTCAATAACAGTCGATGGTAAGCATATTCAATTTGATGCGGTTTTGGTTGGCTTGCATGGCACACCTGGCGAAGATGGAAAACTACAGGGTTATTTTGATTGTCTTGGCATTTCTTATACATCCTGCGATGCCGCAACATCTGCCCTAACATTTAATAAAAGGTATACCGTTGCGGTGGCCGCATTTGCAGGCATACATGTAGCAAAGTCCATGCATCTTTTTAAAAATGATAGAACAACATCTACTGAAATTTTAAAACAACTTATTCTTCCTTTTTTTGTAAAACCCAATAACGGCGGCAGTAGTATTGGCATGAGCAAAGTAAACAATGCCGGTGATTTGGAAGCTGCTTTGCAAAAAGCATTCGAGGAAGATGAACAGATTTTAGTGGAAGAATTTATCAGGGGACGAGAATTTACCATTGGTGTTTTTAAAACCAAAGGAAAAATTGTTTGCATGCCAATGACCGAGATTATCTCTAAAAATGATTTCTTTGATTTTGAAGCTAAGTATGAAGGAAAAAGTGAAGAAGTAACACCGGCAATCGCAACAGAAAAAATTACACAACAAATAAAGCAATCGGCAGAAAAAATTTACAGAGTTTTTAATTGCAAAGGAATTGTGCGTATTGATTTTATTTATGATGACATAAAAGAAGTGCCTTATATGCTGGAAATTAATACAGTTCCCGGGCAAAGTGCAGCCAGCATAGTTCCCCAACAGGTTGCTGCAATGAACACTACTTTAAAAGAATTTTATAGTTTATTATTAGAAGAATGTTTTGTGTGATGGTTATATTGCACTTTCTTGAAACCTAAAACAATTACAAGTGTTTAAATTTATTACGGACAGACCATTTTGGGTAAATCTGTTGGCAATTATGTTGCTGACTGTGTTTTTAATATGGGGCTTTCTTCAATTATTAGGAGTAATAACAAAACACGGCAGTTATTTAACCGTGCCGTCTGTTACGGCAAGAACAACAGCTGAAGCAGTAAAAATTCTAGAAAGTAAAGGGTTTGATGTTGTTATACAGGATTCGGTTTACACTGATACTGCAAAAATGGGCATTGTGTTGAAACAATTTCCAGAGCCAAACAGCACTGTAAAAGTAAACCGTGTCGTGCTGCTTACAATAAACAGAAGTACTTTGCCAATGATAGATATGCCTGCGTTACAGGGGAAATCACTTGGGTATGCGTTGGAGATTTTGCGTAGAAGTCATTTAACAGTTGGGGATACAACATACAAACCTGATTTTATGATGGGCTCCGTTTTGGAACAACGTTATAGTGGCGCACTCATCACATCTGGCAGTAAACTCCCATGGGGAAGCCGTGTAGATATGATTATAGGCGGCGGGCTTTCAAACGAACAGGTACCTGTGCCATCTTTATTGGGATTAACTTACGGCGAAGCAAAAATGGTATTGGAACAGAATGGGATTATGCTTGCTTCAACAGTGGTAGATCCAGGAATCTCCGACACTGCAAATGCATTTGTTTATAAACAAAATCCACCAAAATTTACTGAAGATAAAAGACCTGTCTACATCAGGTCAGGGCAGGTAATGGATGTGTGGGTATCAAGAGAAATGAAATACTTAACAGATTCAACTACCATTAATCAAGAGCCATGACGAATATTTCTGTAACAAAACTGAAAGAAAGAATAGCCAATAATGAAACAGTACATTTATTGGATGTAAGAGAGCCGGATGAAAGACTGGAGTTTAATATTGGGGGTATTTTTATACCGCTTGGTCAGATAATGGTCATGCAGACTGATGAAATAGAAAATTTAAAAAATGAAGAAATAATATGTTATTGCCGAAGCGGTAAACGCAGCGTGCAGGCTGCAATGATGCTAGAAACATTTGGATTTACCAACGTTGTAAATTTAGATGGTGGAATGCTCGCTTGGCAACATATTTAAACGCTTCATTAAATTATAAAAGTTTACCATTTTAATAAATGGTTGACTTTTTTATGATCTTTAATTATTTCTTTTTCGCAATATTCGGTGTGATGTTTACACCAAATACAAAATTTGCTGTAGCCATCGGATAATAAAAATTTTCTGTGGTTAATTTCCCGGCTGCAACATAACTGTAAGTATATCCGTTTGGTTCATATTTTCTGGAGAAAATATTTATTGCTTGTGCAAAGAAATTCACCTCGCTAAAGTTTTTCCCTTTTATTGTATAGGTTGCTTTTACATCCTGCGTGTAATAATCTTTTAAACGACGGCTTTTGTTAGATGTATTATCAAGATATTGATCTCCTACATATTTTCCTGTTAGGGTTAACAGCAGGTTTTTTGAAGTGATGATATTTAAAGAAAGTGAACTTATAATATTAGGTGAAAAAGAAATGTCAGCTTTTTTGTAAAATTTTGATCCCTGTCCGCCATTGTCATAATCATCAAAATATTCTGTAAAGTCTTTAACCTTGTTTCTACTAAAAGTTATGTTTCCATTTACAGAGAAAATTTTACTGAGAACTGCACTTCCAAAAAACTCTAGGCCTGCTCGGTAGCTTTTTGGTATGTTGGTTCTTGTGTAAGCACCAACATCATTTATTTTACCTGTCAACACAAGCTGGTCTTGATAAAACATGTAGTAAAAATTAGCTCCCATTTTTAAATTAGATTTATTGCTTTCAATACCGGCTTCAAAATCATTTAATTTCTCTGGTTTTGGTAATGCGGTTACAGAAGCCTCAAAATCATCTCTATTGGGTTCCTTTATTGCACGTCCAAAAGAGGTATATACCTTATAATTATTTCTTGAAAAAGTAACCCCTGCTTTTGGGTTAAAGAAAAAATAATGCTGCTTTATTTTAAGGTCAGGATTGTACCTAAAACCATTGATAGTGTAATTTATATTTCTCACTTGCAAATCTGCAAATGTTTGAAAGTTTTTGCTGATGTTTTGCGTCCATTTTGCATAACTGGAAAAATCGTATTTATGAGCTGGGTTATCATACCATCTATAATTTTTAGGAACTGCAGTCTGTTCCTTAGCCCAGATAATTTCTCCATAATGATCCCCTTCGTATCTGTTATACCCTCCACCAACAATAATCTGTGTTTTATTTCGGTCGTATTGCAAAGAAAATATTGATCCATAAAAATTATTATCAAGCCAAAGGCGCCTTATTAAGTCTGTCTTTTTAATTGTACCAACATTTGGAAGTCCATATTCTTGCAAGCTCGCATTGCTTTTATATTGCTCATAATACCCTTTACCTTTTGTAAAAAATACTGCAATGTTTGCTTTTAGGTATTTATTAAACTGGTGATTATAAAATAGCTGGTAATGCGTTTGTCTGTAATCATCTACTTCATTTTCGTAGGGAGTGCCGGTTTTATCTGTTCCCGCACTATTGTACCTCCTGTTGGTATCAAGTGCAGTTTGATTTACACCAAAATATGCCTGATAAGTTCGTTCTTTTCCGGTAAAAACATTGAGTCTCAGTGAGCTTTTGTCTGTAACGTAAGCTGTACTTAAAAAATAGGATTGTAATCTGGCACTTGCTCTTTCAATATAGCCTTGAGACCTGATATTACTCATTCTTGCATCTACAGTAAAATATTTACCAAATATGCCGCTGTTAAAAAGTAAAGTATTTTTAAAACTTTCATAAGAACCTGCCGTGCTGCTAAGTTCAAGGTGTTTTTCTTTGTTTACTTCATTTGTACTTACGTTTATGCTTCCGCCAAAAGAACCTGCGCCATTTGCCGAAGTTCCTACTCCTCTTTGTACCTGGATGCTCCCTGCAGAGGAGGCAAGATCAGGAATATCAACAAAATAAGTACCCAGGCTTTCCGCATCGTTGTAAGGAATGCCGTTAAGCGTTATGTTTATGCGGGTAGCATCGGTACCCCTAATGCGGATACCTGTATAGCCTATGCCCGTTCCCGCATCGGAATTTACTACCACAGAAGGAGTGTTGTTTAAAATAAATGGAAGATCCTGTCCAATATTTAATTTTTTAATTTCTTCCTTGCTGATATTGGTTTTTGCAAAGGGATTTTTTTCCTGTGCCTTTACTGAACTTACTTCTACCGGTTGTAGATAAGCCGTATCATTAAAGGGTTTGTTTGTTTGCGCTAACGTGATTACACTCATGTAAAGCATGCCGGTACAAAATAATAGATTCTTCATAAAATAAATTTGTGCTGAACATTCCGGGGCAGGGTAATGCTGGTACGTTAAAAAATTCATACTTCCTTCGCAGGCATTATCCTGAGCAGGTGATACGGGTATTATCTCAGCCTCAAATATGTTGAAGCACCCCGGAAATTCAGTCGGTAATAATAAAATTGAATCCAAATTTAGCAGACAAAAAGTAAAAAAATATTTTATTTGTAACAAATGTTCTGTCACAAACGTATAGTTGCAGTAAAGACAATAAATCCTGACAGTGGCGGTACAGTCAAAAAAATATAATTTTTTTCAAAATATTGCATCGTAAATATTTGAAAAAGTATTAAGTAATTATGAAATATCTTAAAGTAATATTTATTCTTTTAGTTGGGTTTAATGCCCGGGCACAAGAACAGTTTGTTGTAGATCCTTATGCTGTAGTAAGAGAAATTACAGGGAGTTTTTCCTGTATAAAAGTCTCATCAGGCATTCATGTTTATCTTAGTTATGCTGAAGCTGAAGTGCTTGCTGTGAGTGTCTCCGAAGAGAGATATAAAGATGGTGTAAAAACGGAAATTAGTAATGGTGAATTGCATATTTATTATGCGGGAGACAGGATACGTTTCGGTAATAATTTTAAAATGAATGTATATATAGGGTATAAAAATCTTGAACAACTGAAGGCATCCGGTGCTTCAGATATTGTTGTTGCAGGGGTGATGGAGTTGCCGTTGCTCAATATACAATTAAGCGGTGCAAGCCAACTAAGAGGGCAAATAAAAACGGAAGAGTTGAACATAAAATTAAGCGGTGCAAGTGAAGCTAAGATTTCAGGCACTGTAAAAAATATCAATATAGAAAGCAGTGGCGCAAGTGATGTAAAAGCTTATGATCTTACTGCTGAAAACTGTAATGTAAAAGCTTCAGGCGCAAGCGATGTAAATATTATTGTTACTAAAGAGTTGGCTGCAAATGCAAGTGGCGCAAGTAATGTTTTTTATAGGGGTACTGCTGAGCTAAAATTAAAACAAATCAGTGGAGCAAGCATTGTGGCAAGAGTAGAGTAATTTATCATCTTTGATAAGCCCACAATAAAAAAGCTGCGAAATCTTCCGCACTTGTACTTTCATTTTCAGGATTTGTAACTAATGTACATCGTTTAATACTTTTGGTTGTATCCATAATTTTTTTAAATTGTTTAGCTGAAGTGTCAGTTGCATTAGCAGACATCCAGATTTTTAATTTCGGTCTTTTTCTTAATTTATCTATTGTTGCAATTACTACGCTGTCATTGTATAAAGATGAAAGCTGAAAGTCTGTTTGAAACATTCCTTGCATTCCAATTTTTTCATCCTGTTCCATGCAATATCAAATGCGCTTAAAGCTGATGAACCAAAGCCACAGATGCTTACAGTTTTAAACTTTCTGATGGTCGCCTTCTTTTTTATAAAAGGATATAATTCATTTACAACAAATTCATTAAATTTTTTATATTGTTTGGCTTCTGCTCCATCAATTTCCTGCAATCCGTATTCTTTTTTGAGCCCACTAAAACCAACAGGCATTAGGGGTTGAATTTGTTTCTTTTTTTATAAGCTGTCTATAATTTCTTTTGCGCTGGTTTTGTCTAGCCATTTACTGCCATTAAAAAGAGGAAGATAAATATCTTCTTTTTTATCAGGTATTGCTGTGGTTATAACTGTAAGATCTATTTGTCGCTGCAATTAATTGCTGTAAAAATTATCTTTTTGTTGCTTAATGTTTGATTTGCATGCTTACATGCAAAAAAATGAATTTAAATAAAGCAATCGTAAAGGTTTAATTGATTGTTTTTTGCATAGTAAAAGTAAATATCTTCTGTTATTTTATTGGAAAAATATTTTAATATTTTATAAATAAAATGAAAGCTAAATACTTATTTTATTAGGATGGTGAAGTCAAACTCCCTACCTTTGAAGTGCGAAGTAGAGCAGCGGTAGCTCGTCGGGCTCATAACCCGAAGGTCACTGGTTCGATCCCGGTCTTCGCAACTAATATCAAATCCTCATTTCATTTTGATTTGAGGATTTTTTGTTTATCAAGATGTTATCTTTTTAAACATGATTACCTCCTCCATCTCATTTGCTTGTTTGTGGTAGTCAATAATTTAAATACCATAATAAATGAAAGCAGGTTTTGTAAATATTTTTGGCAAACCCAATGCAGGTAAAAGTACTTTGCTCAATGCATTTATGGGTGAAAAAATGGCTATCGTTTCACACAAAGTTCAAACAACAAGGCATCGTATAAAAGCAATTTTAACAACAGATAATTATCAGATTATTTTTTCAGATACACCCGGAATTATTGATCCTAAATACAAACTGCACGAAAAAATGATGTTGGCTGTAAAAGGAAGTCTGGAAGATGCAGATGTTGCTTTACTCATTGCAGATGCAGGAGAAGACCCCGCTGAGAGCCACGATATTTTTCAGAAATTAAAATTAAAAGCACCGGTTATTGTTGTTTTAAACAAAACGGATTCGGTAAGAGATCCTGCAAAATTGGAAGCCCTAAAAACCTTTTTTGCTGAACAACCATATTGTAAAGAAGTAGTGTTAATATCTGCACTTAAGAAATACGGAATAGAAGAATTGTTGCAAAGAGTGCTCTCTTATTTACCCGAAGGACATCCATTTTACGAAGGAGATGATCTAAGTGACATGCCGGTAAAGTTTTTTGTAGGCGAATTGATACGTGAAAAAATATTTGAAATGTACCACGAAGAACTGCCTTATCACACGGCCGTGGTTATACAGGAATACAAGGAGAAGACGACCCTTACAAAAATTCGGGCCGAAATAATTGTGCAGCGTGAAACCCAGAAAGGAATTATCCTTGGTGAAGGAGGAAGCATGATTAAAAAATTGGGTACGGCTGCGAGGCTTGATATTGAAGCATTTATTGATAACAAAGTATTTTTAGAGTTGTATGTAAAAGTCCGACCTAAATGGAGGGACAATGAATTGTATTTAAAGGAGTATGGCTATTAAAAAAATTACGAATTACGAATTTTGAATGACGTAAATCATTCTAACAAAACGTAATTTCTAATCAAATAAAAATAAACAAGTTTTATATGATTGCGAATTCGTAATTCGTGATTCAAAAAATCGTAATTAATTATGTCTTTCACAGTAGCAATAACAGGTCGCCCGAATGTAGGCAAAAGTACTTTTTTTAACCGCATGCTCGAAGAGCGAAAAGCCATTGTAGATGATGTGAGTGGTGTAACACGAGACAGGCAGTACGGCGTGGCTGAATGGACAGGTCGTAGTTTTAATGTAATTGATACCGGTGGTTTTGTTGTGGGCAGTGATGATGTTTTTGAAAGAGAAATACGCAAGCAGGTTCACATTGCAATAGACGAAGCAAATGTGATTATTTTTATGGTAGACGCTGCAGCAGGTATTACTAATTTAGACGAAAGCATGGCAGATCTTTTACGCCGAAGTACAAAGCCGGTTTTTCTTGTTGTAAACAAAGTTGACAACCATACAAGAATGATGGAGGCAAGTGAATTTTACAGCCTTGGTTTTGAACATATATTTTTCTTATCATCCATAAGTGGAAGCGGCACAGGTGAATTGCTCGATGCTATAGTAGCTTTAATGCCTGATGAAAGTGATTCTGTAGTGGATGAAAATGAAATACCAAAATTTGCCATTATTGGTCAGCCAAATGTTGGTAAATCCAGTTTGCTTAATGCGCTGATAGGGCAGGAGCGTACCATCGTGAGTGACGTAGCAGGTACTACCAGAGATACTATTCACACACATTATAACATGTTCAACAAAGAATTTGTGTTGATAGATACGGCCGGTATTCGCCGTAAAAACAAAGTGAATGAAGACATTGAATTTTATTCTGTTATACGTGCAATTAAAGCAATGGACGAAGCCAATGTTTGTTTAATAATGATTGATGCTGAAAAGGGAATCACAGCACAGGATCTTTCTATATTTTCTATGGCTGTAAAAAAGGGAAAGGGTATTGTTGTGCTTGTAAATAAATGGGATCTCGTCGAAAAAGAAACCAATACGGCAAGAGATTATGAAAAAGATCTAAAGCAGCGTCTAGCACCATTTTCTGATGTACCAATTCTATTTATTTCTGTTACTGAAAAACAACGTTTGCTAAAAAGTATTGAAGCTGCCTTAATGGTTTTTGAAAACAGACAACGTAAAGTTGCAACCAGCAAATTGAATGAAGTAATGTTAAAAGCAATTGAGCAATTCCATCCACCGGTTGTTCGTGGTAATGCTGTTAAAATAAAATATGTGACCCAACTTCCAACCTTTGCACCAACATTTGCTTTTTTCTGCAATTATCCTGATGATGTAAAAGCTCCATATCAAGGTTATCTCGAAAATAAATTAAGAGAAAACTTCGATTTTACGGGAGTTCCTGTCAGGTTATTTTTTAGAAAGAAATAAATGTTCTTTACATCTTTGGAAATTGTCTTGGTTACATGACTACAATTAAATTTCTGTAAGATGTTTTTTTTAGCATTGTTATTGCTAAACATTCTAAAACAATTAAAAAATTAAACATGAAAAAAATATTTATGGTTGCAGCAGTAGCATCAATTTTTACCGCTTGTAATGATCAAAATACAACGTCTACCACCACAATAACCAAAGATTCATCTTCAATGGCAAATAATGCTGGAAAAAATAGTACTCAGTCAATAGAAGGGGATATGATGATGAAAGATGGTAAAATGATGATCGTAAAAGGAGGTATTCCCGAAGTTATGACGCAGTCTGTAACACTTAACAATGGCACAATCGTAATGACAAACGGCGAAGTAAGAATGAAAGATGGCACAACTGTAATGCTTACAGAAGGAGCTGTAATACATGGAAACGGTAGTATGATAGATAAAGAAGGCAATATTTTACAGACAATTGGTCGTGCAGGCGATAAAATTCAACAGGGTGCTGACAAACTAAAAGAAGGTGCTGTAAATTTAAAAGAAGGTGCAGCAAAATTATTAGACCGTGCCGGCAATAAAATGAAAGAGGGAGCAGATAATATGAAAAAGAAGCCTTAAAAACTTATTATAGACAGCATCCCAAAAAGTGTATAAGTAAAAAATAGTTGGGTTCAATTTTTTTATCAAAGTTGAACCCTTTTTTTTAAAATATAGTTAAAAACTGATTTTGTATTATATCCCAATTATGAGTCGGCACAGTCCAATTTTTAGTTGCCTCTCTTAAGGTTTAGTATAGCGTTTTCAGGACTGCCTAATCATTAGGGAAAGACAATTTGTTTTTAGTGTACTTCCTAATTTTTCCATTCAGATTTTCAATTAAATTGGTTGTATAAATAACTTTTCTGATTTCTAAAGGGAACTCAAAAAATACATTAAGCTCTTCCCGGTTTTCTTCCCCCGATTTTATGGGGAGGGGATGTTTATGATTCCAATTGTTTTTAAAGTCTTGCAAAGCTGCTTTTGCAGCTTGTTTTGTTGGAGCATCATAAATAAATTTCATGTTTTTAGAGAAGGCCTTTTTATCTTTTCAAACCACATAACGAGGTGAGTTTCGATTTTGATGCATAACACAAATTTGTATTTCTGTTTGTGGGAAAACATTTTAATTGTTTGCGTAAATCCATTGAGATTATCATTAGCGGTGATGATTATACCTTCCATTCCTCTGGCTTTTAAATCGGTTAATACACCAAGCCAAAATGCAGCACTTTCATTTTTGCCAATCCATATGTCCTATACCTATTTTTTCACGTCACTATTGAGTCCTACAGCAAGGTAGATAGTTTTGTTAATGACCTTTGAATTCTCTCTAACTTTTAAAACAATACCATACATCCATACAAATAGGTAAACCGGATCCAATGGTCTGTTTTACGATGCAAAAATATCGTTGGATACTGTTTCTGTAATACGGGATATGATGCAATTGGATACGTCAAAATGATACACTTCTCTTATCTGTTTTCAATATCGCTTGCACTCATTACTTTGGCATATAGCGATATAATTACGTTTTCTAACCCATCAACAACGCTTTGTCGATTGGGTATGATCATAGGATTAAAAGAAGCATCTCTGTCTCGTGAAACCTGAATTTCTGATTCCCCAAAAGGAGGTTTTTACACGTTTGCTGGAAAATCCATTTCTGGTATTAGAAGCAGTGATCTTTTGATACTCATCATAACCTAGATTAGCATCTACCTCACCCTTAAGCATTTTCTCAATATCAAGCTTTTGTAGTTGTGCCAGGAAGTTGCTTAACACGTCCCCTGTTTTAAACTGCTTTAAAAAAGCATTGAATAACATTTGTTCTTTGTCCATAATTTAACCGTGTTTTTAAAATCAAAAAAAGTCATTAAAAGTTGGGGACACCCCCAACTTTTAATGACTTACACAGTTTATAAGAAGCTATCTTTTTATTTACCAGATGTTTACCCTTAAGCTATCAGGTCTGTACATTTTATCACCGGGTTTAATGTCGAACGCTTCATAAAATTCAGGAATGTTTACAAATGGCCCGTTCACTCTTTCCTTCGAAGGTGAGTGCACATCGGTCATTACAAGGTTGGCAAGCCTTTCTTTGCGCTCAGTGTATAACCAACCCAAAGCATAACCTAAAAAGTAACGCTGAATCTGTGTGAGCCCTGATATTTTTTCATTCTTTTTATATGCGTCTGTCTTTTTAAAAGCATCCAGCCCTAACAAAACACCACCAAGATCAGCAATGTTTTCTCCTTGTGTAGCACTGCCATTTATATGCAATGTATCTACCGGACTAAATTCATTAAACTGGTTTATGATAAATTTTGCTCTCTTAGAAAACGCTTCACCATCTTTTTTGTTCCACCAGTTTTTTAAATTTCCTTTCTCATCATACTGTCTGCCCTGGTCATCAAAACCATGCGTAATTTCATGCCCAACCGTAGATGCAGCTGCATAGCCGTATACAAGTGCATCGTCCAGCTCATCATCTCTATAGCCCGGCACAGCAAAAATGCCGGCAGGCAATACAATTTCATTGTTACTTGGATTGTAGTACGCATTGTAAGTTTGCGGTGTCATTCCCCATTCTGTTCTGTCAACAGGTTTGCCAAGTTTGTTTATCATATAATTATGCCACCATGCTGCTGCACGCTGTACATTAAATACCCAAGGCCCGGCTTCTATAGCAAGGCTGCTAAAGTCTTTCCATTTATCTGGATAACCTACTTTTTTAGTGATGGCTGCTAATTTTTCGTAGGCTTTTGTTTTGGTGCTGTCACTCATCCAGGTAAGTTTGGCAATGCGTTCTTTGTATGCACCGCGAATATTTTCCACAATACCATTATATCTTTTTTTAGCAGTTTCACTAAAATATTCTTTTACAAAAAGCTGACCCAAAGCTTCGCCAATGGCACTTTCTTCTGCATCTAATACACGCTTCCATCTGTCTTTTGGTTTGGTAGCGCCTGATAAATTTTTACTGTATTCAAAACGGTTATTAAAAGTTTTCGAATCTAAGTATGCTGCTGATGAAAAAACAAGTCTTAGTTTTAAATAATTTTTCCACACTTTGATGGGCGTAGCTTTTAGTTCGTTGCTAAATGCTGCATAAAATTCAGGTTGCCCTACAATAATAGAATCTACTTTATCTGTACCCGATAATTTTGCATAAGTATTCCAATTTACGGCAGGTGAAATTTTACCAAGCCCTGTTCGGTTCATTTTATTATAATTTTTATATGGGTCACGCAGGTCGGCCAATTTTCTGCTTGCTTTTGCAAGTTTAGTTTCCAGCGTAAAAACTTCTTCTGCATTTTTCGCAGCAGTAGTACTGTCTATCTGCGTAAAAGTTTTCAGCATGTAATTTTTATAGGCAGCTCTTACTTTCAATGTTCTTTCATCGGTATTAAAATAATAATCACGGTTAGGTAAGCCCAGCCCACCCTGATCAAATTTTACAGCCATTACTTCGCTGTTCTTATCATCTTGCGAAATGGATGTGCTAAACAAACAACCGATACCTTTATTTTGAAACCCAGCCCCAACAGCCAGTACATCAGCAGCTGTAACAATTTCGTCAATCTTTTTTATATCGTCTGCGAGTGGTGAGAGGCCTGCAGTTTCAATTGAGGCAGAGTCCATTCCGCTCATCCAAAAATCGCCAATCTTTTGAGTAATTGTTCCCTTGGCTGCCTTTGCATTAACGGCATCTTCATTTATTTTTTTCAACTTATTGTATATATCATCCTGCACCATATTGCCAATTCCCCACCCGCTCTCTGCATCGGGTATTGGTGTTCGTTTAATCCATCCGCCATTGGCGTACATAAAAAAATCGTCACCTGGTTTTACGGTGCTGTCAATGTTTGCAGCAAGTATATCGGGCTTACTTCGTACGGTGCTGTTGTTTTCTGTTTGGGTATTGTTGGCTGTTTTGGTATTGCAGGCAAATAAAAAGCTGCAAAGCAATGCCGTCAAAAATATTTTATCCATGTAAGTTTTTTGAAGGTTAAATGTAATGATAAATACAAATGCCAACATGTATTTTTTTGAGCGGAAAAAAGGGCTTTGGGCTGTGTGCTTCAAATTATTGTTTTGCAAGGGTTCGGGCTTGCGTTACACGTCCTCATTCCGCTGCGCTCCATTGTGGGCTGCACTGCTATCCGCTAGCTTTTGTTTAGCTCGGTTATGATCAACAATAAAATAACGGCAGCCTGTTTTCGCAATGGTCGGGAATTATGATATGATGATATTTTGCATTATCAAAAATAATTGTTGCACTTTCTTAAACAGCTAGATTGATGAAAGAGATTGATAAAATTGAAATTAGATGATACGTTTAATGAGTAGGAGTTGGTAATTAGGAAAAATGAATGGTTGCCTGTAATATTGTGTTAGAGACAATCTTTTTAGCAGTTTCAAATATCTAACGAAACTTTTAAAATGCTTTAATTATCAAGTTAGCGTCTGTTTTTACCATTCCCCTCTAAGAATTAATGTGGCAAGAGGTAAGAAAAAAATCAGGAAAAAAAATTACTAAAAGTTGATCATAAGGTAAGTAAAAGCTGGTATAGAAACTAACATCACCGGTAGAAATAATAAAAACACATAACTAATAAACGAACAAGCCGAACAAGTTTTAAAAAAGTAGGTAAAAAATTTTAAAAAATTGAAAAAAATAATAATCTTTTGCGCAGTACTCTGCTGTCAAAATTTAGTTTTTGGGCAAATTAAAAAATCAAAAAAAGTATCAAACCAGAAAATAGAAACAACTGTTATGGATTCTGCCAAGTGGCGAATTGAACATTATGTTGTAAACAGGGACTCTGCTTATGCAGACCCAAGAGTAGCCATACAAAAATTGATGGGAGGAAATAAACGTTTTACAGAAGGAAAAACCATTAAGCCAAGACAAGATTTCAATACCATTAAAAGTGTAGAAGCCAGTCAGGAACCGTTTGCTACGATTGTTGGTTGTTCAGATTCACGAGTGCCAAATGAACTGATATTTGACCAGGGAATTGGCGACCTTTTTATTATCCGTACTGCAGGACAAGTTTCGGCCGCTGCATCTTATGGTAGTATGGAATTTGCAGTATTAAAACTTAAAACCAAATTAATAGTAGTTTTAGGACATACCGAATGTGGTGCAGTTGCGGCTGCAGTTGAAAGACCCGAAAATGTTCCGGGACATATTGTAACGCTTATTAATGAAATAAAACCTGCTGTTGCAAAAGTGGCATACTTACCGGGTAACCCCGTAAACAATGCAGTACGACAAAATGTGATAGACCAGGTAAATAATCTTAGAGACTTAGATCCGATCTTGCATAAAAAATATAAAGATGGTGAAATTATTATTGTTGGTGCTGTTTATGATATTCATACAGGAAAAGTCGAATTTTTGGAAGAAACACTACATTCAATTCCTTTGAAAAAAGTTAAAAAATAATTTGTTCATCGACAGGGATTAAAAAATTATTTTATTACAATCAATTATTTTAAACCCATAAAATAAACGCTCAAAACTTGAATATCAGTAAACAAACTACTAAGAATTGCCACACTCATCTTTGCTTGTTAAAACTTAGTAAGAAAAGGATAATACATAAAATATCGGTGGCATAAGAAAAATCGTTTAGCAAGTTTAAAAGAAAGGCAGATGTCTTATTAATGTTTCCCGCAGTTTGCTTTTGCGTTAGCAATTTTAAAATATTTTAATTGCCTCGCAAATATTATAAATTATTAAAACTTATTTGTGATTAACCAAAAAACTGGCTGGTATATGAAAGAAATTAATGTTTTGGGGGTGGGGGCGTACTCAAAAAATCTTTAAGGTCTTAAAAAATCACTTCGCAGAAACGTTTTTTTGTTTGTGGGACATTGCGTATGTTAGGCTGGCTAATTTCCCTTTGTTATATCGAATAACGGCCTTCTCAGTTTAACAACCGGCATTCAGGTGCCACAGACTATTAGTAATAAAAAAACTTTTTAAACAGGCAAATAAATATTAAAAGTAGCTCCTTCGCTTAAATTACTGGTAGCACTAATTATTCCATTGTGGTTCTCTACTATTTTTTTTACAATAGCTAAACCAATACCGGTACCGTTGTACTGTTCTTTGCCGTGTAATCTTTGAAAAACCTCAAAAATACGCCTGCTGAATTCCTGCTCAAAACCAATTCCATTGTCTTTTACTGAAATGTGGCAATACATTTTTTCAGGAATAATATTCTCGTCCCTAATCTCTGTTCCTTTAATTATAAAGCTGTTAATTATTATATGTGGCGCAACGCCCGGTACAGAAAACTTAATAGCATTGCTTATCAGGTTATACATTAACTGCCTAAATTGAAATACAATGATAGCCGCATGGCACATTTGCCCAATTTCTATCACCACATTTTTTTCTTCAATGGTTTCTTTCAACTCTTCTTTTACTTCATTAATAATATTTTTTAAGTTGGTACGAACAAATATTCTTTCCGTTGTATTTGTTTTTGAAAATGCAAGCAAATCATCTATCAGTTGCTGCATACGATCTACAGCTTTGTGAATTCGTTTAAAATAATCTTTACCGTCAGTTGATAATTTCTCTTGTTCTAAATGTGTAATTCTCTCGGTAAAAAGCTTTATTTTTCTAAGTGGCTCCTGCAGATCGTGGCTTGCTACATAGGTAAAAGAATGCAGCTCTTTATTTAAGTTTACCAGTTCTACGGATATTTTTTCTTTTTCTTCATTTTGAAGGGCTAACGCTGTATTCGCAAGGCTTAGTTCAGCAGATGCTTTTTCTTTTTGTGAGTTTTGATAGACCAATTCTTTGTTAGCAATTTCCAGATCAACAGTTCTTTCTTTTACTGCATTTTTAAGCAATTCTTTTTGTGTGATCTGTTCATGTATTTCAGTTGTAGAGCCTATCCACATGGTTATTTCTCCCTCTTCATTAATTATGGGGGAGGCAAGGTTTAAATGCCATTTGTATTGCCCATTTTTGTTTAAAAACCGCATTTCCATTTTAAGCGGAATCTTGTTTTTATTCGCATACAAAAACTTTGTCGAAAATTCTTCCATCTCATCTGGATGCATGATGCTGTGGAAGCCAAAGTTTCTTAATTCTTCAAAACTTTTACCGGTATAATCAAGCCACTTTCTATTAAAATACAACAAATTTCCATTTACGTCGGTATTGCTTATTTTCGCAGGCATCATATCCGACAGTTGCCTGAAATGCTTTTCGCTCTCCTCAATTTTTTTACGTGCATGCACCTGTTCAGTAATTTCAATAGCAAGTGCCATAATACCTTTTATAGATCCATTTGCATCCTTTAATGGTTCGTACACAAATTTTACGAAAGCATTTTGCAGCGTTCCATTTCTTTGTAAGTTTATTGCAAGTTCTTCTGCCACAAAAGAAATTCCGGTATCATACACATTGTCCAGCAATTCTTTAAACCCTTGGTCTCTTAATTCAGTTAATACATCAAAAGCAGGTTTGTTTATTACTTCATCCATACTCCGGTTCCACATGTTCACCATAGACTCGTTTACGGTTTCTATTATATAATCTTTGCCGATCAGCACACAAATTGCAACGGGTGCCTGCTGCACCAACAATCTAAATTGTTCTTCACTTGCCTTAATTTTTTTATTGATGATAGCCTGCGGCGTTACTTCATTTGCTATAATTGAAATACCCTCTATTACTCCATCTATATTTTTTTGTGCCTGGTATACAAATGAAAAATACAGTATTTCCAAAACGCCATTACGTTGCAAACTTATCGGCATTTCATTGGCCTCAAAAGTTTCGCCTTTGGTAAAAACATTGATTAATATTTTTTCAAAACCCTGGTCTATAATTTCGGGTAAAATAGCCAGCAGCGATTTACCAATCACCTCTTTACCTTTTCCCCATACTTCCAATATGGCATCATTTGCAATATCAATAATAAAATTGTCGCCTTTTAAAATAGCTATCAAAAACGGGGATGAATAAATCATCTGCCGATATTTATTTTCACTGGCAACAATCTTTAAATTAGCTTTTTTATAATCTGTAATATCTCGTGATACGGTAAGGAGTTTTTCAACTTCTTGTGTTCCTTCACTGAATTGTAGGGGCAAAATAATTACATCCCACCATTTGAAATTATTCTTCACGGTATTGCCACTTGCCTGAAAATGTACTTTTTCTTTTGCCAATGCTTGTGAAATCGCATTCTTAATCAATGGCTTATCCTCCTCCTCCCACAAATCCCACCAATTTTTATTTTTAGCCTCTGTAAAATCATCCATCTCTAAAAGACTAAGGCCATTATCGTTCATAAATTCAATCTTACCTTCCTTATCAATAATCTTTATACAATCTGGACTGCTGTCTAAAATTGAACGGCTAAATTGCTCATTCTTCTGATTTTTTTTTCGTGCCATTACCATTTCTGTAACCTCATAAGCAATGGTCGTAACGCCTGTTATGGTTTGGTCTGCTTCATGATATGGCTGGTAAACAATGTTAAAATAGTTATCCTCTAAAATACCATTGTGCTCTAATTTTGCCAAAATTTCATTTACATAAAACGGCTTGCCGGTTGTTAAAACCTGGCGAATTAAATCTGGAAAAGGTTGATCAATAATTTCGGGTAATATTTCTAACAGCGATTTGCCTTCAACGGTTTTTCCTTTGCCCCAAAACGTCTTCATTAAATCGTTAGCAAGACTAATAATTAAATCATTGCCTTTTAAAATACAAAATGCAAAAGGAGAGTTCATCAGAAGTTTATAATAGCGCTCGTTACCTGCTTCAATCTTGATAAGTTTTTTTTCTTCAGAGGCCAGCTGTTCTGCAAGATCTTCAAATTCTGAAACTTCTTCAACCACCTGCACTATATATTTTACATTGTTGGCTTCGTCAAAAATAGGATTGTGAAACAATTGCCAATATTTTTTCTCCGCAGTATTGTCATTATCGCTTGGTTTTATCAATTCATATTTTTCAATTGTAATTTTGTCTTTTATTTTGTTTTGTAAAACCTTTTTTAATGACTCAGTAATGTTATCTTTTTCCGTTGTGTCTTCGGGGTTTTGCAGGTAAACAGCAGAAATATTTTTACCTTCAATATCTTTCAACGTTGTTTTTGTAGTTTTCAAAAACAAATCAGATGCTGTAATAATTTTGAAATCTGTATCAAGAACCAATTCCGCAACAGGCAACTGCTCAAAAAAGGATTTGTAATTAATTTCATTCATATTGTAATTAAATAGGATTGATGCACAATGAAATATTTTTAACAGTAGAAATAAATTGTATTTAGATGTTTACAATTATTAAGCCCCAAAAAAAATATCTAATAAAAAGCCAGTCTGATTGCAACAAATTGATTTGAAAGGTATAATATAGACATTTTTTTAAACAATATGAAAACATTGTTTAGTGAAATTTTGTGGCATAATTTTTTCAAAAGGCGTCAAAATTTATGTTATGAAAATAAAAGTTTTGCCTTTGGCTGTTGCCGCACTTAGTATTTTAGGGTTTTCATCCTGCTCTAAAAGTAATAATGACACACCATCTACCTTGCAAGTGCGACTTACAGATGCGCCAACAGCCCTTGAACAGGTAAATGTTGATATACAGTCAGTAAGTATCAAGTAGAGAGATGATAATAATGATTCAACTTTAAATTGGGTTAATTTAAAGACAACAGCGGGTATTTATAATTTACTTTCCCTGCAAAATGGTCTTGATACATTCCTCGCTACCGATGTTATACCTGAAAGACAAACAAAAGAAATCAGATTAAGATTGGGAAGTAATAATACTGTAAAAAATAACGGAGTTGTTTATCCATTGAATATACCTAGTGGTGGGGAATCAGGTTTAAAAATAAAGTTTAGTAAGAAACTTACTGTAGGCATAAATCTTTTGTTATTAGATTTTGATGCTGCAATGTCTGTTAGTCAAAACGGGTCTGCTGCTTATATGTTAAGACCTTTCATTAAAATAAAGTAAAAAATAGGATAAAAAACTTCTTTAATTTACAACAACCGCTAAAGGCATTGTTAGAATAGTATAATTATTATTTTTTTGTATAAGTTTTTATGGAAGACAACTTTCATGATAATGAAAATAATATACAGGATGTAACAGGCAAAAAAACTATTGAAATATTAAAAAAGAACTGGCATTAAGAGCAAGGAAAGTTATGTTTACAGTCTCTGCATGATAAGCACTAATCTCAAGTCTTCTAATGGCTTTGCAGGCTGTAGACAAAGATGGTAAAATTTATTTTTTATTATATGAATTCAGATAAAAACTGAGAAATAAAACACTATATGCAGGTTCAGTTCTCATTATTAATTCAGACAGCAGCAAATATTTTAATGTTTTTAGTATTGTTGTGATTTCAAATAGCCATAGTAAAATAAAAGCACTTTGGAGTGATTGGGCAAAAAGATGTTTTCAGGACCTTTTTTGAGGTGCAAAATTATCTTTGTTTGATTTCAAACAAAAATTTTTAAATACATGCAAACCAGATATAGCAAAATAGTACAGGTTTTAAAAATTGCAACTTCAATTGTTACCTGAAAAAGCAATAGAAAATGGAGTAAAAGGGGAATTAAAATTATAAAAGTTTGATCTTGGTTTTATAGGGGCTGTTAAATTCGTATTTTTGACGTTATGACTCCTGAAAGGACTGAACGACTTGCAACGGTACTTGCTAAACGACAACCAGGGCTAACGGTTGTGCTGGAAAATGTAAGTGATCCACATAATATATCTGCAGTTATGCGCACTTGCGATGCGGTTGGTGTACAAGATGTTTATATTTTAAATACAAAAATTGGTCTACACGAAATGTGGAGCGCCAAAAGTTCCTCAAGTGCTGCAAAGTGGCTAACAGTGCACCAGTTTACAAATGCCGAAGATTGTTTTGAGGCATTACGAAAAAAATTCTCTAAAATTTATACTACACATTTAAGCACAGATGCTGTTGAGATGTATGAATTAGACCTTACTGAATCGGTAGCTCTTATTTTTGGGAATGAACACAGTGGTGTAGGCGAAGAAATTATTAGTATGGCCGACGGTAATTTTATAATACCGCAAGTTGGGATTATAAAATCTCTAAATATATCTGTAGCCTGTGCAGTCACACTTTATGAAGCGTATCGGCAGAAAAAAATTGCAGGACATTTTGATCATATTAAATTAACGGGAGCCGCATATAATAATTTAAAAACACAATGGGGGTTTACAGAATAAGTGTGCAATGCATTGCCCAAAAAATTAAAATAGCGTATAAAAATATATCTCATCTATTCCCCAATGCGGTAGAATGGCTTGGCATGTTTGTTGGTTTTAGGCAATCTTAGAAAGCACAGCAAATGAAAAAACTGCCTAAAATTAAACTAATTTTTTTAATTGCCGTAAGGCCGTTATTTGTTTTTGGTCGTAATGTAAAAGTTCAAAAAGAAAAGTTTGATAATACAGATGGTAGTTATGATTTTGCTCAGCCTAAAATAATTTATCCCGGAAACTAGATGAAATTTCAGCAATAAGTTACTACCAAAAAGACACCAGTGTTTTTGCGATAATTAATAAATATGGATTGTTGTTTAAAGTTTCCTCAAACAGACCTTAGGAGGTTAATGTGAGTAGTTTTGATAAACAAAGGGCTTTTGGAGATATTGCTTGTAGGGATAGTTTTTTTTATGTAATAGTAACCAATGGGGATATTAATAAAATCACTTTAGCAGATGATAAAATAGCTTTTGGTAAAGTTAATTTTTTAAATACTTCAAAAAAAGTGAATGAATTTGAATCTATGTATTATCCATCTGACAGCAATAAGAAAATCATTTTATCCAAACAATGTGCAGATGATAAAAAGACTCATCTTTCTTCATTTTATTTTAGCGATTTGGCACATCAGTTTGTAAATTATAAAACCACGGTGACAGAACCATCATTCGAAAAAATTGAAAGTAAAAAAGAAAAAATTAAACCAACTGCTGCTATAAATCCAATTACAAAAAAATTGTACAAATTGTGTTCGGTAAATAAATTAGCTTTTTATCAAGCCCCGCAGGGTAAAATAAAAGATGTAATAAAGTTGGATCCTAAAATATACAAACAAACTGAAGGAATGACATTTACGCCGGAAGTTAACCTAATCTTATCCAACGAAGTTACCTTCAAGGTTATGGAACACTGTTACTTTTAAACAACAAAAAGACAAAATAAATGACCAGGAATTTACTTTTAATTTTAATATTGTTTGTATCCATACCACGCTTGAATGCGCAAACCTTAAAAGATATTGACAGCGTGCAGGCAAGAATATTGTTAATAGGCGATGGTGGGCAATTAATAAATGGGAGACACCCTGTTGTAAATGCTGCAAAAAAAATTGTGCCGATGGATAGTAAAACAACTATTATATTTTTGGGAGATAATTTATATAAAACAGGCTTGCCGGATAATGCAATGCCAACCTATGAAATTGCAAAAGCACCATTAGATTCCCAAATTGAAATTGCAGGTAAAGCACCGGTAAATGTATTTTTTATACCAGGTAATCATGACTGGGCAAACGGTTCAAGAATTGGATATGAATCTATTTTAAGAGTGCAGAATTATATTGATGTTTTGGGAAATAAATATATCCGCCAATTACCAAGAAACGGCTGTCCCGGCCCTGTAGAAGAAAAAATAAATGATGATGTAACACTTGTTATGGTTGATTCGCAATGGTGGTTACAGGAATTTGAAAAACCGGGTGTAGAATCTGACTGTCCTTACAAAACAAAGGCAGAGGTCATTACACAATTAAAAGATATCATGGAAAAAAATGATAATAAATTTGTGATTTTTGCCATGCATCATCCCATTAGAAGCTACGGTCCACACGGTGGTTTTTTTACATTAAAGCAACATATTTTCCCTTTTACAGACGCTTTTCCAAAACTATATATTCCTCTTCCAATTATTGGTTCAGGATATCCATTAACAAGAGCCGTATTTGGTACAACGCAAGATCTTAAACATCCACTTTATCAGGAAATGATAAATGCTTTTGAAAGTGTGGTAAAAGGACATAAAAATGTAATTTTTGTAAGTGGACATGAACATACTTTGCAGTTAATAAAAGATACCAATTACATAAACATTGTAAGCGGCAGCGGTAGTAAAAACTCAAGGGTTTCTAAAAGTAGAAATACCGTTTTTGCATCAGGCGATTATGGGTTTGTAACCCTGGATGTTTTAAAAAACAAATCAGTTAGATCAACCTTTTACAATGTAGATGGAGATAACGTAAAAGAGGTGTATTCAAAAAATATTCTTGATTTTTCAAAAGTGAAAGTACTAAAAGGAGTATCTGACACTTTAAGAGAACCTGATTTTATATTTAAAGACAGTGCAGTTATTTCTGCCAGCGATAGGTACAAAAAAGAAAAAAAAATTAAAGATGCTTTGCTTGGTAAAAACTACAGGCGTGAATGGAACACACCTGTGCAGTTTAAAGTATTTAATTTACGAAAGGAGAGAGGAGGATTTGTAATAAAAGGAATTGGCGGAGGTAAGCAAACAAAATCTTTAAAACTGGAAGATAAAAATGGTAAGGAATGGACACTCCGTACAATAGATAAGGATCCTGAAAAAGCAGTTCCTGAAAATTTGAGAGGCACTATAGGGCAGGCTATTGTAGTAGATGTAATAAGTGCAAGTAGTCCTTATGCGCCGCTAACTATTCCTGTACTTGCAAAGGCGGCGGGAGTACCTGCAGCAAATCCTCAGTTTTTCTTTGTGCCGGATGACCCTGCATTTGGATATTACAGACCTGTTTTTAAAAATACTGTCTGCTTGCTTGAAGAAAAGCAGCCAACACCTGATGAAACAGATACAAAAAGTACTAATTCCGTTATAAATAAATTGTTAGAACAAAATGATCACCACATAGACCAACCTGCAGTTTTGAGAGCAAGATTATTGGATATGCTTATTGGTGATTTTGACAGACATGCAGACCAGTGGAAATGGGGCACGAAGGATACCGGAAAAGGCAAAGTTTATTACCCGGTCCCTAAAGATAGAGATCAGGCTTATTTTAATTCCAATGGTTTATTGTTGAAATATCTTTCCAATAATTCGATGCCTTTTTTACAAGGCTTTAAATCAAAAATAAAAGATATTAATGGACTAAATTTCGTTGCAAAAGATTTTGACAGAACTTTTATGAATGGATTAAGCAGAGAACAATGGAAATCAATCTCAGACAGTTTTGCGTTAAATATAACTAATGATGTAATCAAAAAGGCCTCATCTAAATACCCTCCTGAAATCAAACAGTTTGATTCAACATTTACAACAGATAAGTTGATGTCCAGAAGAGACGACTTACCAAAACAAGCTATGAAATACTATAAGTTTTTAGCTAGAGATGTAACTGTGACAGGAAGTAATGAAGCCGATTATTTTCATGTACAAAATGATAATGGTGGTATAAAACTGAGTGTATATAATAAAAATAAAGATGGTGATACCACGGTTTTAAATTATAGCCGTACATTTCTTCATAAAGAAACAAAAGAACTGGTATTGTATGGTTTAAACGGCAACGATAAATTTGTTGTTGATGACGATGTATCATCAAAAATTAAATTGAGAATTGTTGGCGGTAAAGGGAATGATACATTTAATTTAGGTGGTAATATTAAGAAAACGCTTTATGATCTTTCCACAGAAAAAAATATCATTGTTAAGTCTCGAAGAACAGAAAAGAGGCTGTCCACAAATCCCCAAATTCTGGATTATAAAAATACCGGTTTTCAATACGACAAGTTTGTTTTCCCTCAGGTGAACTTTGGTTTTAATGCAGAAGATAAGGTTTTACTTGGGATTGGTTTTTCCTCTAAAAAATTTGGATTTAGAAAAGATCCCTATGCAAGTCTTCAAAAATTTACCAGCTTAGCAGCAATAAACAGGGGAGCATTTCAGTTTAAATATGATGGTATCTTTAATCATGTTTTTCGTACAAATGATCTAGTAATTAATGGCGAACTTCTTACCCCCACTTTATCAAATTTCTTTGGTTATGGAAATCAATCAACACACAACAAAAGCCTTCCGCTTTCCTATTACAGAACAAGGTATAAATATGGCTCATTTGATGTAGCTTTCAGAAAAAGGTTTAATGATATTTTTCAGTTTTCCGCAGGGCCTTCCTACTTTAGATATTGGAATGATTTTCAAGATAACAAAAACAGAATTTTATCTGTACCTACAAACATTGGTAGGGACTCTGCAAGTTTGTATTCAACCAAGGAATATTTGGGCGGCAGGGTAAAACTGGATATTAATTACGTCAATAATGAGATTTTTCCAACAAGAGGAATTACATGGTTTACAAGTTTTACTTCATTAAAAGGCTTGCATAAAAATTCAAAAGCGATAACAGATGTACAATCGGACATGACGATTTATGCTTCCATATCAGACCTTAGCAAAGTTTCTGGCGTTTTGCGGTTTGGTGGGGGTAGAATTTTCTCAAAAGACTTTGAATTTTTTCAGGCTAAAACTTTAGGGGTACAAAATTACCTTAGAGGTTACAGAAGGAACCGTTTTTCGGGCAAAGGAATGGCATACGGAAGTGGCGAACTAAGATTTAAAATATTTAAATCCAAATCTTTTGTTTTACCCGGCGATGTTGGAATATTGAGCTTTGCAGATTTTGGAAGAGTATGGCAGGATAATGAAAATTCTAAAAAATGGCACAATTCATTTGGTGGCGGTCTTTATTTCATACCGTTTAATTTAATTGCCATTTCTGCCACAGTTGCATTCTCTAAAGAAGAACGGTTGTTTAATTTTTCACTTGGAACTAAATTTAATCTTACATTTTAAAAAGCTTTTGATGGCATTATACACGTTTTTATATAAAAAAACAGAAGTACATGTGACAGAAATGTTTCATAAACTTCAGCCTATTCATTTAGTATTTCACAACTTAGCGCATACGGTAAATGTTGTAAAAAAAGTAAATGAAATAGCAGGTCATTATAATTTAAGTGAAGAAGATATGATGGTTGTATTTATAGCAGCGTGGTTTCATGATACTGGTTACCTACTTGACAAACCTGAAAATCATGAATTTAAAAGTGTAGATCTAATGAAGGAGTTTATGCAGGAGAATAAAGTAAGTGATGATATTATTAATAAAATTGAAAAGTGTATCTTATCTACAAGAGCTCCAAGAAATCCACATGATTTAAATGCTGAAATTCTTTGTGATGCCGATACATACCAGTTTGGCAGTAAAAAAGAATTTAAAAAAAGTAACAAACTTACTTTCGAAGAAGCATGTTATTTTACAGAGTTTAAACTTACTAAACATGCTTTTGACGAAAAAACCGTAAAGCTTTTAACGGATCATGAATACTATACAACGTATTGTAAAGAAATATTAGATGGTGTAAAAAAAGACAACATAAAAAAGGTAAAAAAAGAAATAAAAACGGAGGAGAAGCAATTTCCTTTAGAAAAAGAAATTACAGAAAAAGATGGAACAACAAAAGGGATGCAAACTATGTTGCGTTTAACTTCATCTAACCATATTAAGTTAAGTGATATGGCGGATCATAAAGCTAATATTCTCATTTCTGTAAACGCTATAATTATTTCTGTTATACTTTCTGTAATGGAAAAAATATTCGGAACAGACCCATATCTCGCAATCCCCACTATTATATTCCTTGCGTTTTCTGTTATAACAATTGTAGTAGCTATATTGGCTACCCGGCCTAAAGTAAATAGAGGAACTTTTAACAATGAAGACATCGTAACCAAAAAAACAAATTTACTTTTCTTTGGAAATTTTTATAAAATGTCACTCGAGCATTATGCAACCGCTATGCGTACGATGATGAAAGATTCAGATTATTTATACTCGTCAATTGTTCAGGATATATTTCATTTAGGGCAGGTACTAGGTAAAAAATACAGGCTGATAAGACTTGCATATAACATTTTTATGCTTGGCATTATTTCATCAGTAATAGCTTTTACAGTAGCATCAATATTTCACCATACACCTGCTGAAACTGTTATCATCAACAGTACTGGTTCGGGTTCTCCTTTTTAAAATAGTATGCAGATGTTTAATAGAGATCTTAGCTGGCTAACCTTTAACCACAGGGTATTGCGGGAAGCGAAAGATACTTCCGTTCCTTTATATGAAAGGCTTCGGTTTCTTTCTATATTTTCTTCTAATCTGGATGAATTTTTTAGAGTTCGATACCCTGTTGTCGCTGCCTTTTCTAAACTGAATAATAAAACAATCAGAAAAGAATATTTTTTACGCGAAGAAGATTTTACTGAAAAAATACAATCATCCATAAATAATCAGTTAAATGAATTTGGAGAAATTTTAATAAAAGATCTTATTCCATCGTTAAAAGAAAAAGGAGTTTTTTTTTATTACAACAAACCTCTCCTTCCACAGCATGAGGCAGAAGTAAAACAAATATTTTTATCAAGAGTGCTTTCTTTTATACAGCCTGTTTTTTTAAGTGTTGAAAGTGGTTATGATTTTTTACCCGAAAACAATCATTTATACTTTATAGTAACATTATTAAATATCCATAAAAACATGGTAAGCCATGTTTCTATAAATATTCCCTCACATAAGTTAAGCAGGTTTTTTGTACTAACGCCCATTGGTGGAATGAATTACGTTGTTTTTATTGATGATATTATCAGGGAAAATATTAATATAATTTTCCCCGGACAATCCATTGAAAGCATTTACAGTATTAAGTTTAACAGAGATGCTGACATTAATTTAGGAGATGAATATGCTGCTAATGTTTTAGAAAAAATAGAAAAGAAGTTAAATAAAAGAAAGGTTGGCGCACCTTCCCGTTTTTTGTTTGAGCAGGGTATGCCATCGTATTTAAAAATGTTTCTGTCTACTTTTTTTAAAGCTGATGTAAAAGATATGTTTGAGGGCGGGAGATACCATAACTTAAGCAACCTTTATGATTTCCCATCTTTTGATAAAACATTGTTTTATAAAAATGAGGATGCAATACAATATCCTTCTATTGCAGGTGGTGATATTTTTGCAAATGTTACTACAAAAGATATTCTGTTACATCTACCTTATCATTCCTACATTCCTGTGCTAAGTTTTTTTAACCAGGCTGCTGTTGACGCTGATGTTAAAGAAATATATATAACCTTGTATAGGGTTGCAGTTGAATCTCACATCGTAAATGCCTTAATAAGTGCTGCAAAAAACGGTAAGAAAGTTACCGCATTCATTGAACTGAAAGCAAGGTTTGATGAAGCTAATAATATTAAATGGAGCAGGGTTATGAAAGATGCCGGCGTAAAATTAATCTACAGCGATCCGTCTATTAAAGTACATTCGAAAATTGCGCTCGTAAAAAAAGTTGTAGAAGGTAAGAGTTTGCGTTTCGCTGTTTTAAGTACAGGCAATTTTAATGAAAGTACCGCACTGTTTTATACTGACCATGTACTGATGACCACAAAAACTGCTGTTTGCGAAGAGCTTGAATCTTTATTTACATATTTACAAACCCAAAAAAACCAACCATCCAAAAAAATAGTTTTGTTTAATAATTTATGGGTTGCACAGTTTAATTTGTTAGACCAATTTGAACTGCAGATAAATAAGGAAATTGCGAAACAAAAATGTGGTATTCCGGGAAAAATAAGAATTAAAGTAAATAATTTAGAGGAGCCCTATTTCATAAAATTATTATATAAAGCTAGTGCAGCAGGTGTTGCAGTTGAGTTAATGGTTAGAAGTATATGCTGTTTAATTCCTGAACAGGAAAAACTAAGTGAGCATATCATTGTGAAAAAATTGGTTGATAAATATCTTGAGCATACGAGATTGTTTATATTTGGGGATGGTGAAGATGCTGTTGTTGCTATGGGTTCGGCGGATTTGATGACGAGAAATATTAGAAGAAGAATTGAAGTATGTATTGAAATTAAAGATGAAAATTGTAGGAAACAACTTATTCATTATTTTGAATTGCAATGGCAGGATAATACCAAATCAACCCGAGTTTTAAACAATGGTGAGCAGTATTACCAGCAGGTTTCTGGGGTTATACATAATGCACAAAATGACATTTATGATTATCTGAAAAAAATATCATGCTAAATTCTACATCAAAGTTTTCTATTTTTCGGGGTATTAAAAAATATCGGATTAGGAGGGTATTTTTTATCGCATTGTTTTGGACAATCATAGACACGATATCGACAATTTTAAATTACAGTGCGTCTGAAAATCATTCAAAATCTATACTTACCAGAGCTATACTGGTTTTTTTAATGAGTGCTGTGATGGGGTATTTGTTTGTTTATACTTTAAGAAATGTTTTTAAAAATCGACCAATAATAATTAACTTTTTTACCAAAACTTTTATATTGCTTTTTGCCGCCCTGGCAATGAATTTTTTATCGCATCTGGCAGATAATATTTTTGTTGAAAATTTAGATCTGAGAAAAAGCCTTACTAATTTTTATCAGTATACAATGACAAGAAATTGGCTCTTAAGAAGAACCCTGTATTGGCTTATTATTTTTGCCGTAACCCAGCTTTATCTGGAAATAAATGACAAATACGCACCGGGTGTTTTTTTAGATATACTGGCAGGGAAATATATAAAGCCAAGAATAGAAAATAGGGTCATCATGTTTATTGATTTAAAGGACTCTACACCTATTGCAGAAAAACTTGGGCACCAGAATTATTTTTTATTTATAAGAGAATTTATTTATGATTTGTCATTGGCATTAATAGAACACAATGGAATTATTTACCAATATGTTGGTGATGAGATCGTGGTCTCCTGGAAGTATACTAAAGACAATATGAAAAACTGTCTGGCTTCCGTCATAACGGGTAGAAAAAATATACAAAAACGGAGTGAACATTATCGTAGGGTTTATGGGATTATACCGGAATTTAGAATTGGAATACATGTAGGTGACGTTACTGTGGGCGAAATTGGCGTAATAAAAAAAGACCTCGCAATGAGTGGCGATACAATGAATACCACTGCACGAATAAGAAGTGCATGTAATGAACTAAATCAAAAATTTATTGTCTCAAAAGACTTTGCTGAAAAAACTAATTTAAAACCTTTTCAATTAGAAGATTTGGGTATGGTGGAACTCAAAGGAAAAGCAAATGGAATTGAACTATTTGCACTGAAAATTTGATTGCATATAATTTTGTATTATCTTATATTTTCGTTTAAATTTTATAAGTACCATGATCAAAACTTTACTGTCCTGGCTGTTATTATTTTTTTACTTCGCAGTCACTGCTCAAATCAAAAAACCTCTTACACATGCAGTGTACGATAACTGGAAATCAGTAGGAGAAAGAGCTATCAGCAACAATGGCCGGTATGTTGTTTACACCGTCGTTCCACAGGAAGGCGATGGATTGCTTATTATAAATGATATTGAGAACGGTAAAAAGCGTGAGATAGAACGTGGTTACGCACCACAAATTTCTCAGGACAGCCGCTATGTTTTTTTCAAAATAAAATCCCGCTATCAGGATACAAGGCAGGCCCGCATTAAGAAAAAGAAGCCGGAAGAAATGCCAAAAGATTCGTTGGCTATAGTTGCTTTAGGTACAGACAGTATTGTAAAAATACCCCTTATTAAATCTTTTAAAACTCCTGAAAAGGGTAATGGCTGGGTAGCTTATCTTGCTGAGAAGCCTTTGCCTGATTCATCTTTTAAAAGAAATATTCCTGATTCATTAAAAATTAAAATTGATGGTCTGGTAAAAATCGCTGATTCTCTTCTCAGAAAATCCCTTGATTCTGTAAAAGGTAAAGTAGAAAAAGCGGAAGTTATTGCAGCCACACAAAAAGCTGTTGAAGAAATTTATAAAAAAGCCAATGATGTATTTACTGATGCAGAAGGCGATGATCCGGCCGCAGATAAAATACAGGAAGGAACAGAACTTACAGTTAAAAATTTATCAACCGAAAAGATTAAAAAATTTAAGTTGGTTAGTGATTATTATTTTGATAAAAAAGGTACAAGGCTTTTAATTGAAAGTACCAAGGCACTAAAAGATACACTCAGTATAGCAAATGTTATTCTGTACAATCTGCAGACTGATAAAATTGATACGGTTATGACCGGTTTCAATGATGCAAAGAGTTTTGTTTTTGATGAGAGCGGGCAGCAACTTGCATTTGTAGCAGAGCGTGACAGCACTGTAAAATCGTTGCAAAAATTTTATAAATTATGGTATTATAAAAATGGTTTGGATAGTACAGTTTTACAGGCTGACAGAAATTCTATCGGTATTATAAAAGGAAATACAATCAGCGAAAATGCAGATTTGAAATTCAGCAAAGATGGAAAAAAACTTTTCTTTGGAACTGCATCTATATTACCCCCAAAAGATACATCCCTTGTTGATTTTGAACTTGCACGGTTGGATGTGTGGACATACAATGACGATTATTTGCAGCCTCAACAACTAAAGCAATTACAGCAGGAATTAAAAAAAAGCTACAGTGCTGTTGTAATGCCCGGTCAAAATACACTCATACAACTGGGTACCGATTCATCTGAAAATATTTCTTTAATAAATGAAGGTAATGCTGACTTTGTTTTAGCGCAATCCACAAAGGGAAATAGAATTGCCTCGCAGTGGGAAGGCAGAACGCTTACAAATGCATTCTTAATAAATGTAAATACCGGCAAAAGCTCGTTGATCTCGAAAAATAATATCAGCAAATTAACTGCTTCGCCAATGGGCAAATATATTTACTGGTATGATGCAGTAAAGCAAAATTATTTTGCTTACAATACAGCAAATGCGTTTGTAAAAAACATTACAGATAAAATTAAAATTCCTTTATATGACACAGAAAATGACGTGCCCGATTATGCTGATGCAATTGGTGTTGCAGGCTTTACAGCCGATGATAAATATATTTTAATACAGGATGAATATGATATCTGGAAAGTAGATCCCAATGCAGTTGATGCTCCTGTTAACATGACAAACGGCTTTGGAAGAAAGAATAAAATAAAGTTTGATTATGTAAATACAGATCCTGAAAAGCGCTTCATAAATCCAGCTGAAAAAATACTTTTAAGAAGCCAAAATAAAATAAATAAATATGGTGGTTTTTATACTTTAAATGTTAGTGAGGCCAAAGACCCGGTAATGTTAAATACAGGTGCACACTCATTTTCAGCTCCTACCAAAGCAAAAGATAATGAAAAATATATTTTCTCTCAATCAGATATTAATGCTTCAGAGCTTTACGTAACAGATGATTTTAAACAATCAAAAAAGCTAACTGATGTGGCAGCACAACAGAAAGGTTACAACTGGCTTACAGCAGAATTAATGCGTTGGAAAATGTTTGACGGAAAAATGAGTCAGGGACTTTTGTTTAAACCTGAAAATTTTGATCCAACAAAAAAATATCCTGTTATACTCTACTTTTATGAACGTAACGCAGATATGTTGTATAATTATCGACCTCCTGCACCAAGCGCTTCTACCATTAACATTCCCTATTTTGTAAGCAATGGCTATTTGGTTTTTGACCCGAATATTTATTATAAAAAAGGAGAGCCGGGCCAAAGTGCCTATAATAGTGTTGTAAGTGCTGCAAAAATGCTTGCTAAAATGCCTTGGGTTGATAGCAACAGAATGGCTATACAAGGACAAAGCTGGGGAGGTTACCAGGTTGCCTATCTTATTACAAAAACAAACATGTTCAGAGCTGCAGGAGCCGGCGCACCAGTTAGTAATATGACAAGTGCATACGGTGGTATAAGATGGGGTGTGGGCATAAACAGACAGTTTCAATACGAAAAAACACAGAGTAGAATTGGTGCTACACTTTGGCAAAGACCTGATCTTTATATAAAAAATTCGCCTTTGTTTGCCGCTGATAAAATTAAAACACCTTTGTTGTTAATGCACAACGATGCAGATGGTTCTGTGCCATGGTACCAAAGTATAGAACTGTTTACTGCCATGAAAAGATTGGGCAAAAAAGTTTGGTTGCTGGAATACAATGGAGAAGACCATAACCTTGTTGAAAGAAAAAACAGAAAAGACTTGTCTGTAAGATTGGGGCAGTTTTTTGATTATTATTTGAAAGATGCCCCTGCTGCTGATTGGATAAAAAAGGGTGTACCCGCTACACAAAAGGGAATTAACTGGGGATTGGAAGTTAACTAAAAGATTGGATTTCTTTAAAATACAAAAAGGTCAAACAGGAATAATTTTTGTTTGACCTTTTTGTTACTTGATTCTCCTCAATACTTTAGCCTATGCAGAAGCTTAGGTTGATTTAACCCATGAACCTACTAGGCAGTTGTGTATCTGTGTTGGCGTAATCTTTAATTTATCGGCAGTTGCAAAAAACCAAAAACAGTGTACAAAAGGTCATACGCAAATTGCCTTCGAAAGATATTGCGAAAATAAAATTTACGATTTGGTTTTTTACTTTAGAAAGAAATAAAATCTACTCCAATTTTTAAGAATACTGTTATTGTGGCGCAATGCAAGAACACATCACAATGTATCGGGTAAAGTTCTCCCGAGCTTTAAACCATCCCTTAAAGTATGGGTAGCAAGTGCAGCATCCGGAATTTTAAAACCATTAAATATCAATAATAAAAATTTTAATCATTTTAAAGTAGTGACAAGGCTGTTAATTTGTTATCTATTTACAACAATAATTTAAGCTTCTGATAAACCGTTAAAAACACAAGATGCCTTTCTCTTCAACATTATTAAAGATTTAAGTATTGACGAATTTGTAATTCATGTGTTTACAAAAAGACGAAATATGCAGGGTTCCGATTTGTTAAGATAAGAATACAAAGAAGCGGAAGAAAGTATTACTAATAGAAAATCAGTAATGTGGAAAGCAACTTTTGCTTTAAGTTGTGGCATGAATTGCCAGGCAAAGCATATGACTGCAGAGGACACATTGCGGTTTTAAAAAGTATTAATGCCACTGATTTCTTTAATTAGTACCTATGTGCTACAAAGTTTATGCAGAGAGTTAATGGAATTACATGATGCAGGCATTTTGAGTTTAGCAGCAGTGGTTCAAAACAGTGATGTAAAACCTAATAAAAACGGCGGCGAAGATTATCGTAATGATAACGAAAGAAATATAAAGAACATTATAAATTTTTTTGTTAATGCCGTTGGACGACTGGCAATTTAGTTAAATGATTTTCCTTTTGAGTCTTTAAAAAAAACGAATGTGAGCGTGCTGTTTATTTGTGTTATAAGAAGGTTGAAAAAGTAGCAGCAGCAGAAGAAGAAACAAATGACGGTAATTACTTAGTAATATCCGCAGTTAATGACAGTTATTATTTAAAATTACCTGGTATAAATATAATCGATCATTTTCAGGTACTCTATAGTTTTAGTGCTTTTAGTCAAGGCAATTCTATAATGACAGTATCATGTTTAGCGGTTTTAAATCCCGAATATTCCGGGCCGGGTTTTTATGATACTGTATCTGAAAAAATTGCAGTAACAATTTTAAAAACTCTTCAAAACAAAAAACAATGCCCTTCAACAAATTAAGTAAAGCGAGTAAATGCAAATTATACAGGCATCCGTTTTTTTTAATAGGTGTGTTTGTAAAAGGTATTATATTTCGCCGCTTTCAATAACAAGCTTAATTTGATGCCACTACTATTATTTTATAATGAAACTCTTCAAACTCACATCTCATATATCAACCTAAATTTATAAAAAAAGCTGTTCATCATTTTTAAGGACATTTGCCTTTTTTACTATAGTTATAATGTTAGCGAACGGTATTTTTAAAAATGATAATTTTTCAATTTATATAATTTTTATATTCATCTCAATCCGTGTTGCGTAGAAGCTCGTAAATGTTTTTTTAAAAATTAAATCAATAAAAATGAAGAAAGTAAATATTGTATTTACATTAGTTTTTGTCTTAGCTTCTCTTATCAGTTTTGCTCAAGCAGACTCTAAAGTAATAGTATATCGTAAGGGTTCCATTTATGGAGGTCTTGCAAAATACAAAGTAATTGTTGACGGTAAAGAAATGGAGTCATTAAAAGGAAAATCTGCATATGCATTTAATCTTGCTCCGGGTTCTCATACTATTTCCCCAAAACAAAGTAAAAGAGCTATTACATTTACAACCGAAGCGGGTAAAAATTATGCAGTAAAATACAGCACTATGTTAGGATTGTTTGGTGCAAGACCAAGGCTAAAACAAATGAGTGTTGCTGAAGCAAAAGACGATGCAAAATTTGTTGGAGAGCAGTTTAAAACAGTGATGTAGTTAGATAAATTATTTGAAATAAATGGTCATGCTTATTGCATGGCCATTTTTTGTTGTAATTTTTTTTAAAAAGTTTGTGTTAAGTAGATCTACTGAAAAAAAAATAAAATTTTTTCTTTTTATGACCTTTGGTCTATTTTTTCTATTCCTTAATAATCAATTAAAGTTGAAGAGATTAATTGCCTGAAATCGACGCTTTATAAACAACATTATTAATCCCGTTACATAGATGGAGCAAACACCTAATAAAATAATGTTTAGTGTTGCAAAAGCAAAAAAGTATTTGGTTATACATCTTTAAGCTAGAAAAGCTGAGAGTGTAGCATAGAAAGCAAAACGAATAACTACCCCGATAGCTCTATTTTAAAAAGCCATATTTTCCGAATCTATACTATGAAATACATATCGGGTAATTAGCGGAGCCGAATATAGCTATAAAAAGAAATAAAGCCAGCCTGATAAAGGACTGTACTACAAATAAAGTAAAGACTTTCTAACACGAATCATCATAATAAAAAGTTTTTGCTTTTCAATTTCCAAACGGCAATGCTCTGGTAAGTCCTTAAAAACTTTTCTTTACTCCCTTCAGTTTCATATTTACCAACATTAAATTTACTACACCTTATTTGTCCATCTGCGTTGGTTTTAGTATTTTACAACTTCACTTAATAATATTATTGTAAAAAATTATACGCATGAGACTACCAGGTTTCACCAAAACCGCAAAACTAATCTTCGTGCTGGTGCCAAGCATGATAACGGCAATGGTTACATTGGCACAATCCGCTAAAAAGTACGATTCATTTTTTGTAGAAAAATTAAAAAAGCAAACCCTCACGCTTGTTGAGGGTAAACAAAAAGCTGTGCAGGAGATGGTTGATATGGTGTTTAGTTTTGGCGAATTGGGTTTTCAAGAAACAGAAACATCAAAATACCTTACAGGTATTTTAGAAAAGAATGGCTTTACAATAGAAAGAGGTATTGCCAGCATACCTACTGCATGGATGGCTAAATGGGGCAGTGGTAATCCTGTAATTGCTTTGGGTAGCGATATTGATTGTATTCCTAAAGCTTCTCAAAAACCGGGTGTTGCCTATAAAGATCCAATTGTAGAAGGCGCACCGGGGCATGGCGAAGGTCATAATTCTGGACAGGCAGTAATAATTTTTGCTGCTATTGCTGCCAAAGAAACGATGCTAAAAAATAATATTTCAGGTACATTAATGATATGGCCTGGTGTTGCCGAAGAGTTAGTTGGAAGTAAAGCGTGGTACATAAGAGATGGCTATTTTAAAAATGTAGATGCCTGTATTTTTACTCACGTCAGCGGTGATTTTGGTTGTGATTATGGCGACAATGGTGGTAATGGCTTGGTATCAGTTAAGTTTTCTTTTGATGGTGATGCTGCCCATGCAGCAGCAGCTCCCTGGCGTGGTAAAAGTGCTTTGGATGCGGTAGAACTAATGGATATAGGCTGGAACTTTAAACGGGAACATTTAAAACCCACGCAACGCAGCCATTATGTAATTACTGATGGTGGAGACCAGCCAAATGTAGTGCCCAGCAAAGCCAGTGTTTGGTATTATTTTAGAGAAAGAACATACGATGATATTCAAAGTATGTATGATGCCGGTGTAAATATTGCTAAAGGTGCCGCCATGATGACCGATACCAAAATGCACTACCAAATTTTAGGTGCTGCATGGCCCGGGCATTTTAATAAAGCACTGGGGCAAGTATTACATGCAAATGTAGAAAAAGTAGGAATGCCTACATGGAGCGAAGCCGATCAGCAGTTGGCAAGGGCAACGCAAAAATTAATGGAAGCACCTAAGAAAAACCAAGACGGCACCCCAATTGATGGGTTAAGAAATTCAATAGATACTTTAAAAGGCTCAGTACCATTTTCATGGGGCGGTGGCAGCGATGACATTGCTGATATTTCGTGGAATCTTCCGACAATTGTCTTAAGATATCCTGCTAATATTCCAGGCCTGAAGGGTCACCATTGGGGCGATGCTATTGCCATGGCTACTCCTATTTCGCACAAAGGTTCGCTGGCCGGGGCAAAAGCAGCTGCATTAACTTTAATAGATATTTTTACCAATCCTAAAATATTGGTAGATGCAAAAGATTATTTTAAAAACGTTCAAACCAAAGATGAACATTACAAGCCTTTTATTACCAAAGATGATCCACCTGCTATTTATTTAAACAAAGAAATTATGGATAAATACCGTCCTGAGATGAGGAAATATTATTACGATCCATCTAAATATGGTACCTATTTAGAACAATTAGGAATTACATATCCAACATTGGTAAAACCATAACCCATATCAAACAAAAAGAAATAAATATGCAACTGAAATATTTTTTTAAAATTTCTTATACCATATTAGCCTGCTGGCTATCGCTTTTTGCCACTGCACAAGCGAAGGGAACAGCGGCCAATCCATACATATTAGAGCCCTCTGCAACAACTGTTGCCTGGGGTTATTATTGGTCAGAAGCGCAACCTGTGTTACGTATTCAGTCAGGTGATTTTGTTACTATCCATACACTGTTAACTTCTAATCCTGAGCGTTTGCTGGCAGCAGGTGTACCTCAAAATAAAATAGAAAAAGAACTCTACGATGTACAGGCTGCAAAAGACAAAGGTCCTGGTGGTCATGTACTGACTGGCCCTATTTTTATTGAAGGTACTGAACCCGGAGATGTTCTGGAAGTTCGCTTTGCAGCAATTGATTTAGCCATTCCTTACGGTTATAATTCTATTGGGCAAAATGGTTTTTTATCTGACGAAATATTTGAGCGAAAAACAAAAATAATTCAGCTAGACAAAGAAAAAATGATCGGCTATTTCAGCGATAGTATTTTAATTCCCCTTCGTCCTTTTTTTGGTAGCGCGGGTGTGGCACCGCCAAAAGAAGTTGGTAAATGGAACAGTGCTCCGCCTTGGATAAATGCGGGTAATTTAGACAATAAAGAATTGGTGGCTGGCAGTTCCTTATTTATACCGGTTCATGCAAAAGGTGCTTTGTTTGAAATTGGGGATGGCCATGCCGCACAGGGCAATGGTGAGGTAGATATTACTGCTATTGAAACATCGCTCATAGGTAAATTACAATTCATTGTTCATAAAGGTAAAAGCCTAAACTGGCCAAGGGCAGAAACCAAAACGCATATCATTACTATGGGTTGCGATAGAGATTTAAATGCTGCTGCGCATATCGCCGTTAGAGAAATGATTCAGTATTTAATTGATGAAAAACATATGAGTAAAGCAGATGCTTACATGCTATGCAGTGTTGCAGTAGATGTAAATATTACACAGCTGGTGGACGGTAATGTAGGTGTACATGCTATGCTGCCTAAATCAATTTTTACAAAGAAATAATGAGCATAAGGCTGGGGTAATTCACCATTTATACCGATAAATCTTGTCTATCATTTTGTAGTAATTTACACTTGAACAGAAAAAGTGGTATTAAAATTTGGAAATTAAGTAACTTCTCAAAAATTGAAAGGGTAAACTTTTTGCAAAAATTATAGGTGTTTTCACACCACTGGAGTCCAAAAATTGTTGGGGAGCTTAATGGACAACACGTAAAACTTGCAAAAGTGAAAGACGAATTTGTCAGGCAAAAGCACGATGACGAACTTTTTTGTAATTAAGGGTAGTTTCAAAATGGAGTATAGGGGCAAAACCGTTGTTGTAAATGAAAATTAATTTTTGATCGTTCCAAAGGAAATTGAACAAAGGCCAATGGCAGAGAAATAAGTAACAATAATGTTCTTTGAACCGGCGGCAACTTTAAACATCGGCAATATGGAAGGCGAATTTACCAAACACATTTTGGACAGGATGTAACACAAATTCTAGCAAGACTTATCCATAACTTTTAAGCAAACCAATTTCATAAATCTTAATGAATTGTTTATTTGGAAGAAATACGTTGACTACAAATAATTTTACTCCTTATTACTAAAAGTACTATGAAAAAATTCGTCATTTTTGTCTCCTTATTATTTTCAACTGCTTTGTGTTTTTCTCAAACATTGAAAATTAAAATTTTGAATCAACCCGTTGATGTTTATCAGGACACTTGGGGAATATCTCATATTTACGCAAAAAATGAACATGATTTGTTTGTCGCTCAAGGTTATATGGCAGCTTCGGACCGACTTTTTCAGCTGGAGATGTGGAGGAGACAAGCAACCGGTACAATGGCTGAGCTACTCGGTGAGAGTGAACTCAAACGGGATATAGGTACACGATTATTCAAATTTAGAGGAGATTTAACGGCTGAATTAAACTATTATCATCCTAGAAGCAGACAAATTATTGAGGCTTTTGTAGCAGGAATCAATGCTTATATTACCGAAGCCCGTAAAGATCCTAATAAACTCCCCTTTGAATTTAAAATATTGAATACCCTTCCCGATTTTTGGACACCGGAAATTGTGATTAGCCGCCATCAGGGACTCTTAGGAAATATTGAAGAAGAAATCTCAAACGCCCGTTTAGTCAGACTTATGGGAGCAGATAAAGTACGTGAGTTATCATGGTTTCACCCAAAAAACTCGGAAATTGAACCTAATTTGGCTCTAGATAAAATATTGGATAATGATGTTTTGTTCAGCAATATCTTAGAATACTACGAGGCCTTCCGTGCACCATTAAAATTTCCTGAAAATAACAAAAGCATTGGTCTCTTAGACAATTTTGATGATTGGTATAAAGAAGAAAAAGAAAATGTTGGCTCAAATAATTGGATTATTTCCGGAAAAATGTCGGAGAGTGGTTACCCGATGCTGGCAAATGACCCTCACCGGGCTCAGGGAATTCCTTCATTACGATATTGGGTCCATCTTAATGCTCCAGGCTGGAATGTGATAGGGGGTGGAGAGCCGACTTTGCCCGGTATCTCAATTGGGCATAATAATTTTGGAGCATGGGGGTTGACAATTTTTGAAACAGACAACGAAGATTTATACGTCTATGAAACCAATGCCCAAAATCCAAACCAATATAAATATAAAGGTGTTTGGGAAAATTTGAAAGTGATTTTAGATACCATACGAATAAAAAACAAGGCACTAAAAGTCGTACAATTAAAGTATACAAGACATGGACCGGTGGTTTTTGAAGATGCTCAGAACAAACATGTCTTTGCTGTAAGAGCCGGTTGGCAGGAAGTAGGTTGTTCGCCTTATTTAGCAAGCTTACGTATGAATCAAGCCAAAGACTGGAAAGAATTCAGACAGGCTTGTACTTTTAGCCGCATCCCGGGCGAAAACATGGTTTGGGCAGATAAGGCAGGACATATCGGATGGCAAGCAGTCGGACTTTCACCAATTCGTAAAAATTGGTCTGGCTTAGTACCTGTACCTGGTGATGGACGTTATGAGTGGGGAGGCTATTTACCTATAAGTATGCTGCCCAATAAATATGATCCAAGCGAAGGGTTTGTAGTAACTGCAAACAATAATTTAACACCTGCAAACTTCCCCAATCGTAACGCCATTGGCTGGCAATGGGCAAATCCTGTGCGGGCAAACCGAATAGAGGAAGTGCTGAAATCAGGTAAAAAACATAACCTTGAAAACTTTGCACTTCTGCAAAATGATTATGTTTCTCTTACGGCACGCATACTTGTTCCGTTGTTGGTTAAAATAAAAATGGAAGAGAGTATCTACACTACGCATATAAATATTCTTAGAAACTGGAAAACTTTTGAACTAAGTCCGGAATCTACCGAAGCAGCACTGTATGTAGCTTGGGAAAGTCAATTGCAAAGGGCTGTTTACTCATTAGCAGTTCCTGCAAATGCGAGAAAATATATGAAAACCATTACAACCAAACGCTTAACGGATTGGTTGGTAACACCGCCGCCATTTTTCGGGGTAAATCCTTTGGAAACTAGAGATTCTATTTTGGTGAGTTGTTTTAAAAAAGCAATTGATTCACTACAAAAAACCTTGGGAAATGACTTAAGTAACTGGCAATATGGACAATTAAAAAACAAGCATATTATACTCACGCATCCACTTTCGGCTTTGGTAGCAGACCCAACATTAAAAGCTAAAATAAACCTTGGGCCGATTGCAAGGGGAGGTTATGGCGAAACCGTTAATGCTACAAGCAACAACATGAATCAATCACATGGAGCGTCATTTAGGATTTTAATTGATACAGAAAACTGGGATAGAACGTTAGGCATCAACAACCCCGGGCAGTCGGGAGATCCACGCTCGCCACATTACGGTGATCTGTTTAATATTTGGGGAGCCGGAGGGTATTTCCCTGTATATTTTAGCAAATCAAAAATAGTAACGGTTGCTAAGACGCATTTGGTTTTGGTAGGGAAGTGAATTGTTTTAAGAAGATGTCTGTGGTCTATGTTAGTAATCTTCAATAAGTAAAAAACAAGTAGATACCACTGTGGCGGAATTACAAGGAAATTATAAGTTTATTAAATATACTATCGTAAATACAAAAAGGTCAAACAAATTTTTTTTCTGTTTGACCTTTTTTATATTCAGCAAAATAAAATTATTTACCAAAAATACCTTTTAGAGAATCCATAATCCCCCCATCGTTCTACCCATTATTTTGTTCATTATTTTGTGTGGAATTTTTGCTGGATGCCGCTGTTATATCTGCTGGATTTACCTGTCCATCGTTGTTTTTATCAATTGAATTTCCGCCAAATTTTGATATAAGGCTGCCAATATCCATCCCACCGGTTTTATTACCGCTAAGGCTGTTAAGTATTCCCTGCAAATCAAAACTACTGTCATTACTGTCATTGGTTTTACTGACCAGTTTACTCATAACCATTGGTATAATTGCACTGGCAATACCACCGGCCTTGTTGCTGTCTATACCAAATTTATTAATGAGCGTAGTAATAAGGTTGGAAGAAACATTTTGTGTAACCGGATGATTGGTTACATCAGCGTTGTTATTTTGGTTGAATAAATCTAATACACTTGCTGCACCTCCACTACTCATCATTCCTTTTAATGTGTCCATTATTGAACCCGAAGCGGTACTCATCGCTTCGTCATTTTGTTCATTAGGTATTGCAGGGTTATTAATTATTGCATCACCTGAGTATTGTTTTACAAGATTCATCAACTGATCAAACATAAAATTTATTTTAAATTATAAAAATTAAAAATAGGAATTTTTATTAGTAAAAAAGCAGCAAAATTATTTTTAAACTTTTTTAAATACCAACAAACTATCATCTGTCAAATAAAGAAATAGTTTACCGTCTTTAAAATAATAGCTTACAATTTTTTCATTTATTTGAGCTGTAATAATTTTTTCAATACTTTTTTTGTTGCAGCCCATTTTTGTACCTAAAAGCTGGAAGAATTGTATTCTTTTGCCTTGCACTTCAACTTTTCCTCTAATGCTGTTACACCCATCATTGCCTGAAACTGTTCCTTCAACAATGTCGATATTAATTTGCGGGACTCTATTATATTCAGTTGTAACGATTGCAGTATTTCCAATTTTTTCCAGAAGCCATTTTCCCTGAAGATTATTATCAGCCAAAAACTTTCCGCAACCTGTGTAAATTATATTGTTAAAAATAACATTTACTTCTTTTTTAAAAACCTCTCTTATCGTTGTTACGGTGCAGATTTTCTCTTTTATTTCAATCTTTACATTGCCTGATTTTAATGTCACTGTAAAAATCCTTCTGTCATCATTTACGTCTTTTTTAAGTTGGTTGTAAGCAAATTTTAAAGCCAACCCGTCATCAGCTGTAAACCTGACTGTATCATCGTAATTGATGGTTAATTTCCAGTTGGAAGGCTGGTTTCCTTGCGCCAGAAAATCTATACCTGATTGTTGGAGAACTTTCACTTCCGGTGATTGCTGAAGATCAGTAGCATTAGATTTAATTTTTGTAGGAATATTTTTAGAGTTGTTGCAACCAATAAATAATTGCAATAAACAAAGGGCAGTTAATATTTTTTTCATGGCTGTAAAATTGCCTAGAAATATTTACAAGCGGTGTTAAATATCAAATTCAATATCTATACTTATTTTAAACGGATCTATTAGGTTTATTAGCAAATAAATCGGCTAAATTTACTTTTAAATTAAAAAGAATTTTGATGAAATATTGTTTAATAATTGTTGCTTTTTTTATTTTTTCCTGTAAAAGCGGTAAAGAAATCACGACAAAATCTTCGGTTGCAATAATGCAAACAATGCCTCAAAATGTAAGTTTGAATGGTAAGTTGTTCTCCTCCGTTTTTCAGCAAAGAGCAGCAGAGTACAGGGCATTGTGTTTACAGAGTTACAATATTGCAAAACTTCGGGTGGATAGTTATGTTGCGAAATCAGATAAGCCAAAAGCCATTATTACAGATATTGATGAAACTATTTTGGATAACAGTTCATATGCGGTACATCAGGCATATCGAGGTTTAGAATATACAACATCCTCATGGTATGAATGGACAGATAAATCAGCTGCCGACACTATGCCTGGTGCAGCCTCTTTTTTAAAATATATTGCCTTCAGAAATATTCAGGTATTTTATATTACAAACAGGGAAGACAGGGAAAGAGCAGGGACATTAAAAAATTTACAGCGTTTTGGTTTACCCAATGCTGATGAAATTCATTTGTATACAAAACTTGGTACATCAAGCAAAGAATTAAGGCGGCAGCAGGTTATGGATCGTTATGAAGTTGTATTATTGATGGGAGATAACCTGGCAGATTTAAGTGCACTATTCGATAAAAAAACAGAAGAAGAAAGAAGAAAAAATACAGATATCCTTGCCGGGGAGTTTGGGAAAAAATTTATTGTTTTTCCAAATGCAAATTATGGCGACTGGGAAAGCAGTCTATACAAATATGATTACAAACTAACGCAGCTTCAAAAAGATTCTGTTATAAAATCTGTATTGAAAAGTTATTAGGTAGTAATTGGCAATAGGTAGTAGACAATAAGCAATACTCAATTTTCAATATGCAACTAGTAATAACCAATGGAAGAAAAATGCCGCAGATTGTAAAACCTGCGGCATTTTTTAGCTAACTTATAAATTATTGATCATTCAAATTTTCACTATTGACAATTGACATTTAAATATCTCTGTTTACATCAAAATTCTCCAGCTCCTTGCAAACGGCATTTAAAAAAGTAGAACCTAGTGCACCATCAATAATACGATGATCGTAACTTAAAGAAACATACATCATGTGGCGGATGGCAATCACATCCCCTTGCGGCGTCTCCAACACCATTGGTCTTTTTTTAATGGCACCAACAGCCATAATTGCAACCTGCGGTTGGTTTATAATTGGTGTTCCCATTATACTTCCAAAAGTACCAACGTTGGTTAAAGTAAATGTTCCGCCCGTTGTATCATCGGGTTTCAATTTACCATTACGTGCGGAGTTGGCAAGACTGTTTACCTGTTTGCACAAGCCAGTAAGATTTAATTGATCAGCGTTTTTAATTACAGGGACAATTAGGTTGCCGGATGGCAAAGCGGTAGCCATTCCAATATTCAAATCTTTTTTTACAATAATTTTATCGACGTCTACCGAGCTGCTCAGCATCGGATATCTTTTTAGTGATTTTACAACTGCTTCAACAAATAAGGGAGTGAAGGTTATTTTCTCACCTTCTCTTTTTTCAAATTCTTTTTTAATTTTTTCTCTCCATTGTACAAGATTTGTAACATCACATTCTGCAAAACTTGTTACATGGGCGCTCGTGGCCACACTATCCGTCATGTGTTTGGATATGAGCTTACGCATCCTGTCCATTTCTATTATTTCTATATTACCTGTGTAAACTGCAGGTGTATTAACAGCAACAGCTACCGGAGCCGGAACAGTTGCCATAACAACCGCCTGTTGACTTTGTTGTGGAGCAACCTGGTTATTTGCAGAAACGTTTACTCTGTTTGCTACAAAAGCAAGTATATCTTTTTTACTAACTCTACCGTCCTGTCCTGTCCCCGGAATTTTTTCAAGATCCATCATGCTGATGCCTTCGTTTTGGGCAATATTTAAAACAAGCGGAGAATAAAAACGCACAGCATTTGATGAACTCTCTATTGTGGTATTTGTTGGCTGGTAAGGAATTTCTTCCAAAACTTTTGCCTCTTCATATTCTACTTTAGAAGCAGCAGGAGCAGGAGTTGCGGCAGTATTTTCTTCAGCTCCTGTTCTTATTTTTACTATTACAGTTCCAATAGGCACTACATCATTTTCTGCAAATAAAATTTCTTCAATTATTCCTTCAGTGGTAGAAGGAACTTCACTGTCTACTTTGTCGGTAGCAATATCTAAAACAGTTTCGTCCTGTGCCACTTTATCGCCCACTTTTTTATGCCACTTAAGTATTGTCGCCTCCATAATACTCTCACCAAGCTTTGGCATTGTAAGATCAACTAAACTCATAGATTTTTATTTATTTATAAGGTGCAAATGTAGAATTTATAGGTAAGGATAACAAAGAAATGCAGGTTAATTCAACGTAGAGAAAGGGCGACGAAGACTTTGCGCATTTTAGCCGTTATAATAAATATTCTTTAAAAGTTCTAACTCCCCATTTCATCAGCCATCTTAACCACATCTTCTTCCATCTTCTTTTTGAAATGCACTAGTTTTTCTGCCAACGCATCATTATTAGTAGCCAAAATTTGTGCTGCCAAAATTCCTGCATTTCTTGCTCCATCAAGCGCTACCGTTGCCACGGGCACACCGCCCGGCATCTGCAAAATAGACAAAACAGAATCCCACCCATCAATAGAATTAGATGATTTAATAGGTACACCTATTACAGGAAGGGTCGTGTAAGCCGCAACCATACCCGGCAAATGTGCTGCGCCTCCTGCACCTGCAACAATTACTTTGATACCTCTTGATTTTGCTTCCATTGCATAAGTACGCATGCGCTCCGGTGTTCTGTGGGCAGAAACAACCGTCATTTCAAATGGCACATCAAACATTTTTAAAGCATCAGCAGCTTCCTGCATAATTTTTAAATCGCTCCGGCTCCCCATTATAACAGCTACCTGAATCTCCATGTTAATACTTTTAAATATCAAACGAAGATAAGAATATCTCAAAATTATAAAAATTCCAAAATCCATTTTGTTTGCGGCGCATGTTTAGTTCTAATGAAATCGTCTAAAAAACAAACTTTGCAAATTAATGTATGGTAACACTCATCTCAGATAACCTATATCTTTGTAAAGGCTAATTTATAAAATTTGTATATGCGGTATGTTTCAAAGGGTCCTAGATATTGTGTTGTGTTTGTAAGTGTTGTTTGTCTGTTTATGGCCTGTAAAAAGAAAGATGCAAATGCAGGTAAACCAAAAATTTCACCCCCTGTTATTGTAGATGTAATTATTGCTGAACGTCAGTCTATTTCAGATATAGTGGAAGCAAGCGGAACAGTAGTTGCCAATGAATTTTTAGAGCTACACTCTGAAGTAAGTGGCCGTTTAACTTACCTTAACATTGCTGAAGGCAGTAGTGTTGCTCAGGGAACAATACTTGCTAAAATAAATGATGCAGACCTTCAGGCACAACTGGCTAAAACACGGGTACAGTTAGATCTTGCACAAAAAACCACACAACGTTACAAGCAGTTGTTAGATGTGAGTGGTATTAACCAAAGCGAATACGATATTGCTTTAACCCAGGTAAATGCATATAAAGCTGATATGGTTTACACACAGGCACTCATAAATAAAACAATTATACGGGCACCTTTTAGCGGAGTTATAGGGTTAAGACAAATAAGCCCCGGCGCTTACGTAACCCCTGCCATTACGCTGGCTACACTTCAACAAACATCTAAAATTAAAATTGATTTTACCGTTCCTCAAAACTACAGTAACATAATAAAAAGAGGGTCGGTATTAGATGTTGAGCTGGATGCAACATCACACAAAATGGGAAGAGCCATGATTGTGGCAACAGAACCTGGCGCAAATACTGATACCCGTAATTTAAAAGTGAGGGCGGTTTTATCAGAATCAAATATTAACCCCGGTGCATTTGTAAAAGTATTTTTAAATGCAGGTGTTGGAAAAACCTCCATTGTTGTACCTACAAATTGTATTATACCAAGCGATAAAGATAACCAAGTAGTTGTTGTAAAAAATGGTCTTGCAAATTTTGTTAATGTGCAAACTGGTATTCGCCAATCATCCTCAGTAGAAATTACAAAAGGTATAAATGTGGGCGATTCGGTTGTTGTTACAGGTGTCTTGTTTGCAAGGCCAAAGAGTAAAGTAAAAGTAAGATCTGTAAAAAAACTTGCAACACTGCTTCCTAAAGATGCGGCTGTCGGTTATTAATTAATTAAGTCTTTATTTTAATGAATATATCTGAATTATCACTTAAGAGACCGGTACTTGCGACCGTTTTAAATTTAATGATCATCCTATTCGGTGTGGTTGGATTTAGTTTTCTTGCGGTAAGAGATTACCCTGCGATTGACCCCGCAGTTGTGAACGTAAGTACTTCTTACACAGGTGCAAATCCTGATATTATTGAAAGCCAGATAACTGAACCTCTGGAAAAACAGATCAACGGTATACCCGGCATAAAAACCATTTCATCTTCCAGTTCTTTGGGAAGCAGTAATATTTCTGTTGAGTTTGTGTTAGGAGTTGATTTGGAAGCAGCCGCTAGTGACGTGAGAGATAAAGTTGGGCAGGCTTCCCGTTCTTTGCCTCAAGATATTGATGCACCGCCGGTTGTTACAAAAGCAGATGCCAACAGTGATTTTATTTTGATTCTTGCCGTGCAAAGTCGCTCAAAAGGTTTGCTGGAATTAAGTGATTATGCAGAAAATGTGTTGCAACAACAGTTTCAGACTATTAACCAGGTAAGTTCTGTAAACATATTTGGGCAAAAAAGATATGCCATGCGTATATGGCTTAATCCAGATAAGATGTCGGCGTTTGGCGTAAACTTCAGCGATATCAGAACATCTTTAAATGCCGAAAACATTGATCTCCCTCCAGGGAAAATTTATGGCGATAATACTGAACTTACCATAAAAACAGTCGGCCGTTTAACTTCAGAAAAAGAATTTCAGGATCTTTTAATCAAGCAAAACGCCGTAGGTATTGTTAGGTTAAGTGATGTTGCAAGAGTAGAAATTGGTCCCGAAACATTAGAACAGGGTTGGAAATACAATGGCGTGAATGCGGTAGGTATTGTAATTATTCCACAACCAGGTGCAAACAATATCCAGATAGCAGATGATTTTAATAAAAAATTAGAATCAATTAAAAAGCTGAATAAGTCAGATATTGAAATGAATGTGTTGTTAGATAACACCCAGACCATTAGAAATTCAATCAGCGAAGTAAAGGAAACGCTTCTTATTTCTTTTGCTTTTGTAGTACTGGTAATTTTCTTCTTCTTCAGGGATTGGCTCACAGCGATTCGCCCATTGATAGATATACCCATTTCTTTGATAGCTACTTTTTTTATCATGTACATTTCAGGGTTTTCTATTAATATTCTTACATTATTAGGTATTGTGCTGGCAACAGGTTTGGTGGTTGATGATGGGATTGTTGTAACAGAAAATATTTTTAGAAAATTGGAAGAAGGGTTGCCCATAAAGCAGGCTGCATTGGAAGGAAGTAAAGAGATTTTCTTTGCTGTAATTTCTACATCTATAACACTCGCAATCGTTTTTTTGCCGGTAATATTTTTAGAAGGTTTTATAGGAAGACTTTTCCGCGAATTCGGTATAACGCTTGCATCCGCTGTACTAATTTCAGCCTTTGTCTCACTCACCATTACACCTGTTTTAAACGTTGTACTGCGCAGAAAAAAATCATTACACGGAAAGTTTTACATGAAGACAGAACCATTTTTTACAGGAATGGAAAATGGTTACAAAAACTTATTGTCTGCGTTTTTAAAAGTAAGATGGATGGCATGGGTGCTAATTGCAGTTTGTGCAGCAATGATATACTTGATTATGGGAACGCTGCAAAGCGAAATTGCCCCAATGGAAGATAGAAGCAGCATACGTTTTAGCGTTTCAACGCAGGAGGGAACCAGTTTCGATAAAACGCAAAACATATCAGACGAAATTGCGAACTATCTGTACGATTCTATACCCGAAAAGGATTTTGTCTTTGCGCGTACACCGGTAGGGGCTATTAATACTTCCCAGCCCAGGCTTGCGCTCGTTCCGCCATCAGAAAGGGTACGTACACAAGATCAAATAGCAAACGACCTTAACCGTAAAATGGTGAGGTTTAATGAGGCAAAAGTTTTTGCTATACAGGAGCAAACTATTGCAGTTGGTGCCGGTTCTCGTGGTGGTTTGCCAATTCAGTTTGTACTGCAAAATCAGGATCTTGGAAAAATGAAAGAAATAATTCCAAAGTTTTTGGAAGAAGCAAAAAAAGATAAAACCTTTTCAAATGTTGATGTCAATCTAAAATTCAATAAGCCTGAAATTTCTTTAACGGTAGATCGTATGAAAGCCAAAGATCTTGGTCTTTCATCCAAGGATATAGTTGGTGCTATACAAGCTGCCTTTAGTGGTGGCAGGCTTGCATATTTTCTTCGAAATGGATATCAATACTCAGTCATAGCACAGGTTGAAAGAAGCGAAAGAAATAAACCGGATGATGTTTCTAAATTATTTGTAAGAAATAATAAAGGCGAAAGTATTCCCTTAAGTGCAGTCGTAAAACTGGAAGAAACCAGCAGCCCACCGAGCCTGTTTCACTTTAACCGTTATAAAGCTGCAACCATTTCTGCATCTTTAGCAGAAGGAAAAACAATTGGTGATGGAATAAAAGCGATGCAGGCCATATCAAAAAAATTGCTCGATGAAACTTACCAGACTGCACTCAGCGGCCCATCAAGGGATTATGCAGAAAGCAGCAGTAATATTGCCTTTGCATTTGGGCTGGCACTTATACTTATTTATCTCGTATTGGCTGCCCAGTTCGAAAGTTTTGTAGATCCTTTTATTATTATGCTCACAGTACCACTTGCGCTTGCCGGTGCATTATTAAGCCTTTGGTTGTTCGGACAAACACTCAATATTTTTTCTGAAATTGGTATGATTATGCTGATTGGCCTCGTTACAAAAAATGGTATTTTAATTGTAGAATTTGCCAACCAGAAAAGAGAACAGGGCTTATCTGTGGCAGATGCAGTTGTGGAAGCATCAAGGCAAAGATTAAGGCCAATTTTAATGACGAGCCTTGCAACATCATTTGGTGCATTGCCAATTGCGTTGAGCTTGGGTGCTGCGGCTGCAAGCCGGGTTCCGCTTGGTATTGTGGTTGTAGGTGGAATTATATTTTCGCTTATTCTTACGCTTTTTGTAATTCCTGCGGTATATACTTTTTTAAGTGGCAAACACAAACACGAAGTAAAAAAAATTGAGATATCGGATTAATGACCTAACCATGTCGGAGGGTAAAGATTCCTTCAGCGGTTAAAGATTATTAGAGCGGTTAAAAACCCGTAAGCAGTTTAGGGAAAGATAAATAAACTAAAATTAAAAATAGACGAATTTGGGGCTGTCAATTACATACCATCTATCAACAATTGTCGCGGCTATTCGCTATAATCTTTTGTGTGTACTGCGCACACATAAAAGTATTTTCGTTGCTATCCGCCAGCCTTTCATCTGTAGATTATTAATTAAACAATAAAACAAACACGATAGTAGTAAAAGTACAATTTATCATAAAAATGGACAAAAAATCAATCATATTTATTTTACTAATCTTGTCGGTAACGTTGACCCAAAAAAGTTTTTCGCAAGATACTTTGCGTTTACCTGATGCCATAAACCAGGCACTTAAAAAAAGCCTTGATATTTCCATTGCAAAAAATAATATGGAAGCTGCAACTATCTTAAATAGTTATGGGTTTGCAGGTGGTCTTCCTGTTGTTACGGGAAACATAACAAACACCGAATCGATTACAAGTATAAACCAAAAACTAAATACAGGTACAAATATTCAGAGAAATAATGCAGCAGCAAATGCCCTGAACGCCAATGTAACCGGAAGTATTTTGTTATTTAATGGTGGTAGAGTTATAACAACAAAACAGCGGCTTTCCACCTTACAAAACCAAACTGATAAAGTATTAACCAGCCGGTTACAAAACATTATTGCAGGTGTAAGTGTAGCATATTATGATGTTGTGCGCCAACAGAATTATATAAAAACCATTGATAAATCTATTGAAGCATCTAAGCAGCAACTTACCATAGTAAAGACGAGGCAAAGTGTCGGGCTTGCAAACAATGCAGATCTTTTTCAGGCACAAATAGATTTAAATGCTTTGCAACAAACAAAAATTGCACAACAGCTAATTGTCACTCAGTCTAAAACAGAGTTATTGAGATTGTTAACTGCAAAGGTTGACTCAACTGTACAGATTGCTGATACAATAATTGTTGAAAATAATATTACACTCCAGTCGGTGTTAGATAAACTTCCTGCAAATGCAGATGTAGCAGCAGCCGATGACCAGATAGCCATCAATAAATTAATTGTAAAAGAAACGAATGCGCTTCGGTATCCATCCATAAGGGCAAATGCAGGATATAATTTTACAAGAAACCAATCAGCAGCCGGGCAGTTGTTGCTTAACCAAAATTTTGGGCCGGTAATTGGCGTTTCATTGGCTGTTCCAATTTTTAATGGTAATATTTTTAAAAAGCAGGCCGAGGTTGCAAATATTAATGTAAGAAATGCAATGCTGCAAAAAGATATTATTTTAAGAGATTACCGGGCCGTGATTACAAACCAATACCAGGCTTATATTTCAACCATTTCCAGGTTAGAGAATGAAAAAGAAAATTACAGATTATCAGGGCAGTTGCTTGATCTGGTTTTGCAGCGTTTTCAGCTTCGCCAGGCCACCATTATTGATGTTAAAAATGCTCAAAAAAGTTTTGAAGAGTCCGGGTTCAGACTTGTTAACTTAAGCTACGTAGCCAAAGCCAGCGAGATAGAACTTAGAAGATTGAGCAACCAATTAGGCTTGTAAAATCTTCACCAATTAATTGCTCAAAACGTTTCGCATTCGTAATTCGTCATTGTTATACTCTTTTTCCAAACAATAAACTGCCAATTCTAATCATATTGCTGCCGCAGTTTACGGCAAGTTCGTAATCATCGCTCATGCCCATGCTTAAAGTATTTAATTCAACCTTCTTATCATCTTTAAACTCATTATAAAAAGATCTGAGCTGTTCAAATTCTCGCTTTACTTTTTCTTTATCATTGGTAAATGTTGCCATTCCCATCAAACCCATAATATTTACATTCGGGTATAAATCAACATCGAGTTTCATCAGTTCCTCTTCATTAAAACCAAATTTTGTTTGCTCTTCTGCTATATGAATCTGCAGCAAGACATTTATTTTTCTGTTGTTTTTTGCGGCCTGTTTGTCTATTTCTTTCAATAGTTTTTCACTATCAACACTGTGTATTAAATGAACAAATGGCGCAATATATTTTACCTTATTGCTTTGTAGATGGCCTAAAAAATGCCATATAATATCAGCGGGTAAAACAGCCTGTTTTTCTACCAGTTCCTGCACATAATTTTCGCCAAAATCTCTTTGCCCCAGGTCATACATTTGTTTAATGTCCGATACAGGCTTAATTTTTGAAACCGCTACAAGGGTAGTGTTTTTCGATTTTGAAAAATCGGCAATTTCTTTATATAATGTTTCATTTACCATGTATTAACTTGATATTTTTTGCCATGAATAATTTTGTATCGTACGAAAAAGAAAATAGCAACCAGCAGCAGAAAAAGGTACAAGAACAGCCACCAACCACCAAATTTTTAAAGCAAGGTAATGCAAGCCTACAAGTGAGCCTATAATTGCCATTTGAATAAATACACGTACGAATTTGCCTGATTGCTGGTTTATATTTGGCTGCATAGAAAATGGCAAATAACTTTTCCCTATATGAGAAATAATTAAAAACACAAGAATATTATTAAAAATTCCCAATACAAAATCATCAATTATTTTATATCCCCAAACGTAATAAGAAAATGCAAAAAGCACTAAGATGATTGGTGTAAAAAATTTAACCAGCAACATTTTTAAAGCACCGCTTATCATACTGCCCGGCAGTTTCAACGGCCGGGAAATATACACCCATGATGCAGCAAAATTTTCATTGAATGCAATTAAGGATACCGCAGCAGAAATCGTAAACATGGGGAGGTAAACACACCACAAAAAGCTTTTCGTACTACTTAATGTGGCCCATGTATTTGCAAAGTTTTCTCCCCGTTTAAAAACAACAATAAATACAAATACAAGTATGTAAGCCAGACTTGGATAAAACTGAATTTTAAATCCCTTATCTCTTGCTGTCATTTTCCACGCCATTTCAAAACCCGCCTCTTCGGTCTTGTTCACACAGATTATTGGTGCTATTTTTTCTGATAATCCCTTTGTTTGTTGACCTGCTTTATTTAAAACCACTTCTTCCTGTGTGCCCGCATTGCCCATG
>JAYUZL010000233.1:0-14322 GCA_043751875.1 Ferruginibacter sp. | reverse complement strand
ATGAAAGATTCCGAATTAGAAATTTAAATTATTTACATTGAAGGTATTAGTAGTTTGTCTTGACAATTGGAACACACTGGCAGAAATTCCGTTTGTATTAAAAAAAGGGGGATGCACTGTCACCATATTTTGTTCAAAAAATGCGTGGCTTAAATCAAATAAATTTTTTGACTATTGGATTGAACGTCCCGAAAATAATAATGAAATACAAAAGCGTGTTATTGGGTTTGGAACTTCCGGGGAATACGACTGGATTTTATTGGGAGATGAGTTAATTCTTAAATTGATGAACGAATGTATTACAGATGAGAATACTTTTAATAAAATTCTGCCTCTAACCAAAATTGTAAATAATAAAATGCTCAGTTCCAAATATGGGCTGTTCAAAGTATGTGAGCAAAATGGAATTCTTTCCCCAAAATCCATTGTTACCGAAAATGGTTCTTTTAGCAAAGATGAAATAAACACATTAGCTTTTCCTTTAATTTCTAAGGCTGATTTTAGCTGGGGCGGTAAAGGAATTCTGATCTGTGAAAATGATTCAAAATTAAATGAGTTCCTTAAACAGACTAACAAAATATCTACCTTAATTCAGGAATACATAAAAGGGAAAGAATACCCGGTTGAAGCGCTTTTTTACAAAGGCCAGTTACTTTGTTATGGGGTGTCAGAAATATTAACATATGATAAAGATAGGTTCACATATTCCACACGGAGAAAATACTTAAGCGTCCCTTCAATTGGAAACGAACTAAAAATATTGGGAGCAAAACTTGGGATAAATGGTTTTGCAAATATTGCATATATACATTCAGAGAAAACAAAGCAATATTATCTGATTGAAGTAGATATCAGGCCCACCTCGTGGGTAGTTATGGGTAGGTTTGCCGGTAACGATTTTTCGGTTGCAATCAAAAACTTAATTAATAGGCAGATAAACCAAATAGAAGAACCCGTTTGCATGCCTGAAGGAAAAAGTATAGAGGTTGCACTCTTTCATAAAGACTTGAGGAGATGTTTTTACAAAAGAGATTTTAAGGGAATATTAAGATGGGTTTTAAATTACAAAGGTTATTGGAAATTTATACCCATGTACGATGGAGTATTAATTAAAAAGATAACCAGTGAAATTTGGACAGAATTCTTTTATAAATTAAAAAAAAATAGAAAAAAAGTAAGAGAAACTCTTCAAAAAGTCTTTTTATTTTAGTACAATTTCCGTAAATAATTTGCCTGCATTTGTTGTCAGTATAAATATGTAAATTTTTACCCGAGCAGAATTAAAATGGGATGGATTTAAAGTTGCACAGGTGCGCAAACTTTATAGCGCAATAGAAATAGAAATTTTGATTATTAACCAGAAGAATGATGTATGGGTATAAAGTTAAAATAGCTAAAAGGATTAAAGTTTGTAATCATTTCTTCAGCAAAGGTTTTACTTCTTAAGTCGGTTAATTTATAAAAGATGATAATTAGATCTGCTGTGTAAATCTATTATCTGGCTCAAGCATAAGTTATGAGAAGAAATATATATTATAGGAAAAAATAGGTAAGTTTTTAAGTTTCAGAAATATTTTAGGTGATTGTGTCAATCATATCTAATACTCCGGTATCTACTTTTATGTCAAATTTGCGAGCAATAAACTTGTTGGAGGTTTTAATATTTTCAAAATCCCTTGTAGTTAATATTTTAGGATTTGCTCCGCCTAATGTCCAGTCAATGTAACGGAAATTATCTTCTATAATCGTATTTCTTAAAGGTGAATTCATTATTATACTGGGTATTAAAAATTCATCGGGTGCCCAAGTAAAATAAGCGAATCGCTTAAATTGTGGGTTTGTATCAATTAACTCAACAACGTATTTACACATTTCCATACTAAAGGTCCACCAGCTAGAGCAAGGTCCACCATATAACGTGACCGGTAACGGAAATTTTCTTTTTGGTAATATTTTATTTATAAACTTTTGAATAAAATATCTTCCTTTAAAATCAAAATTGGTCAAATGATAGGTATTTATTCGCGGCTCTGCCTCAATCCACCATTTAGAGTTATGATCTTCCAACGTTATAAAAGATTTGCCAATATTATTATTAAAATAATTGTAGATAAATTCCACGGGCTTTATGGGATATTCCTGTGCGCTCATTAAATTTATAAAGTCATACGGTTTATGAATTTTTAAAATTTCTTTCATGCACTGTAATATCCCTTCAACAAAGCTGTAACCTCCCCATCTTATTAAAACTCTGGTTTTGGTAAAATAAACATTTTCGAAAGCTAACAGGTATTCAAAATCCTTGATGTCTACTTTTTTATCAACATGAATATAAAAGTCAAAATTTTGATGACACATTTTTTTTACAAGCCTTTCAATTTGCTTTGGATCTTTATGTGCCATTATTAAGTGGGCCATCTTCATATTCCTAAAACAATTTGTGTTAAAAATGTAATCTAAGCATGTAAGTGTTAAAAAGTTAGAACTATTTTTTCAAAGGAATTTTAAAATTCATGGCAATATAAATCTGTTTCACACTTTCCTGCCAAGTATGTGTAGCTGCAAAATTTCTTCTTTCCCTTTGTAAAATTTCGGAATTATCATCTAATGCTTTGTTAATAAAAAAAGCAAACTCTTCTTTTGATTTTGAAAGATACGCATGTTCTTTAAAAGAATGCATAGCCTCTGTTTGCGTGGCCACAACCGGTTTACCCACAGCAAGATATTCATCTATCTTTCTTGGATAATTTCCTATTGTTACTTCATTAATCAATTGTGGGTTTATGCAAACATCAAATACTTTGATATACTGCGGTAACAGAGCGGGGATTTTTGCGCCTAAAAAATAAATATTTTTAATTTGATGTAAACTGCTGTTTTGGAATTGTTGATCTTCAGGTCCAACTAAAACAAAACTTATGTTAGGGTTTTGTGTTGCAACAAAAGTTATAAGATCAATGTCTAATCTTAAAGTTTGTAAAGCCCCCACATAACCGATGATTGGTTTAGGTATTACAGCAATATCCTCTGGAATAACAAAATTTTTAAGATTAATAAACATTTCCAGATCACAACCCTGCCCAACATAAAAAGAATCTTTATTATACTGTAAACAATATTCAGCCAGATAGGTTGAATTGGCAACACATACATTACTTTTCTTTATTAGCAAAGGTTCTAACCTGTTGCCATGTTTTTTCCAATATGCTACAGCAATTAAGTAATCCCTTGAATAGTACACACTCAATATAGGCTTCAACATTTCCTTTAAATAAAAGGCTCTAAAAATATCATTATCATTAAATAAAATAAAATCTTCAAATCCTAATTTATTTTTAGCTTTTCTGATAGATCGGGCAAATAATTTGTTGTTTATTTTATTAAAAAAATTAAATAACGCAGAAGGCTTTATCCAGTTTATTGATAATAAAATAGTATCAGGGTAATATACCCAAAGGTTATCGGTTAATGCCTGAAGATTATCTTTAGTACCACGTAAATAATTGATCCTTTTTTTTACTAATGGATCATTTCTACCACCAATAATCGTATTTATATCCAATGGGCTGTTTACATATAGTACTCTATTATTTTTACTAAATTCAAGGGCAAGATCTTTACAGTTGCTACCTATGGCAGTGTCCCAGGGTTGTAAGCCAACTATTATAATATTTCTGTTTGTGACTATTTCATTCATGCAGGTTTCCTAATTTATCATCTAAAAGTTTTGAAATGCTGATGAAACTAATAGCCAGGTAAAAAATAATATTAGATGGATATTGTACAACAGCTTCCTGAGGGTAATTACCAATGTGCAAACTAAATACTACCAAAATTGCTGCGAGACAGTATGATTTTAATTCCGGATTTTTGATTGAATAAAAGTTTAGCACCCCTTGCCGCAGTATTACAAATATCAAAATACAAAACAGCAATAATCCAACCCACCCTAATTCTACTGCTATTCGTACGTAACCACTGTCTGGCGGAAACGTTGATAAGAAAGACCCAGGCGAAAAACGAGCGCCCCAAGTACCTGTAGCCCCTAATCCACCTCCGAATGGATGTGACTGTATAAAAGGCTGTATTCGTTTTTGATTAATTTTCCTCAAATTATAAGAAGCATCTTCCGAGGGCCTGAAAGCTGACTGAAAACGAACGATGTTTTGATTATTGGTAGGAATAAAAATTAAAAAAGTTAAACCTATACCGGCTATAATTGAAAACAATAAAACCCTTTTATTATACATCAAAATACAAAAAAGAATTAATGCTGCAGGCACTAATAAATAAGCACCGCGGGTACCTGAATATAACATATTTATTAAAAAAAATAAACTGAACACGGATAGCAATAATTTTTTTACAATACTTAATGGCCCTGTAATAAGTGCAATACACAAAATGCTACTTATAGCCATGTTATATGAAAAGGTAACAGGGTCTGAAAAAATAGAAAATTTTCTCCAGTGTCCATCTATAAACAGTAAAGTTTTTAAAAGCGGATCAGACTTTAACCATTGTTCTTCAAAATTAAAAAAACCAAGATGCTCCTGTTTAAATGCATAACATGCTGCAAACAAGCTTAAGCCAATCCAAAGTTTTATCACCGATCTCATAAGCTGAATACTTCCTATATTGAATAGAAACAAAAAATACATAAGCATGATAATGGCAACGGTACGAATAGTGTAAAGCCATGCCAGTCTTGATTCTGCAGCCGGATTGAGAATTTGTAAAATATTATACCCTATCCAAATAAATATAACCGTAGTTATAGGTGTTTTAAAAATATTCCATTTTTTTTCAATCTTTTGTTTAAAAAAAAATCCTACAATCATAATTAATTGTAAAGCATCCATAAAAGTACCCAGGGGGAAGTTCACTCCTAACCTCGAAAGCAACATAATTAAGTAAGAAGAAATGATAATAATAAATATTCCTAATGGTGGGTGAAGAATTGATAAAACTAATGGTATGCTAATAAAAAATATTAATAAAAAACCGCCTCCCACCAACCCATCTTGGTATACGGAGACCGCTACCATTAATGCCACTAATATTAATAGAACAATTATAAACGGGTGCCTGAACTTATTACTTATAATAGATTCTTTTTGCAATCCTATATATTGCATCACCGTTCGATAAAGTTTCTGTATTGGATAACTGCGGTTAGTCATTAAAAGAATAATAGTTTAAAAAAGAAAAAGAATACACTGATGAAAATAAAAATAAAGGCAATCATCTGAGGTATATTTTTAGAAGGAGGTATTATGACTCCATACTTTTTTAAATCATTTTTTTTTATGGGTTCAATTCTCATTTAAAAAGTTTTAAGGGCAAATAATTTAAATATTTTTTTCCGAAAATTGATGCTTAGTAGCTACAGAATGCTTATTGGCATTTTTTACTTTGCTTAAAGACAGCAACTGATAAAAAATAAATTTAGGCGCTTTTAATAATGCACTATAAATTACCTTTTCGGCTTTGCCGGCAATAAGTGCAATAACAAAACTTACACAAAATAATAATAATAAAATTAGCCAAATTAATGCAGCTACAGGCTGAAGCCATACATTTGCTATGAGCATACATATGGACAGCATTAAAAAAATAAATAAGGGTGGCCTTAATATTACCAGCCCAAATAAAAACTGGTTCCAGTTTTTTTGAAGAATACCTTTTTTTAATAAATCAAATCCGTATGTAAAATATCTAAACCAGGTATTGATCCACCTTGCTCTTTGATGAACTAATTGATCTGTATTGGAAGTCTTTTCATCATAAACAATGGCCTCTTTAGCAAAAGCAATTCTATCTTTATTTTTTACTATTTCATATTGCAATACTTTGTCAAAACCGGCACCTTTAATATTTAAATGATTCAATGAACTTTTATATAGGTCAATCGTAAAAGCCATTCCTGAACCTGCTAAAGTTGCTGAAGATCCAATATTAAATAATACTTCGCCATCATAAAAATGATAATAAAAATCACGGGCAGCATCAAGGTGGGCATAAATAGTTTCTGAATTCTTTGCTTTTCTAACTCCTTGTACTGCTTTAAATCCTTTAGAAAAATAAATATTAAAATGATGAATAAATTCTTTATCAACCAGGTTGTCACTATCGATAATGATGAGCCTTTCGTGTGGGCGAATAAAATTATTAATGGCGTAAAAATGAGAACCGGTATTACTTGCTATAATTTCGGGAGGGCTTAGTAAAATAACTTTTTTACTACTAAAAGATAAATTTGTTATATCACATTTGTCTGCAACTATATATATAATGAAATTTGAATAATTTACACTTAGCAATGAATCAACAACTGCAGGCAACAAGTTAGTTTGTTCATATGCTGTTACTATAATAGCATAATCAGGTTCAAAAGATGGTATTTTTATAACATAGTCTTTTTTTTTTCTAATTATAAATATCAGGTAAAGTATAAATGGTAATATTAAATTAAACCCAATTAAAAATTGCAACAAAAACCATGTTAATGTAATTAGTTGTTGCATTAGTTTTTATTACTTTTTTTAGCACTCTTTGTTGTGGAACTAAAAGTAGCAACAAAACCCAAAAACATTGATTTTCCCTGATGCAGGTAACTAAGATTATTTTTTACAGAACTACTTAGGGCAGTATTTAGAGTAAAAACACCAACTATTTTGTTTGTAAATAATAACCACTCTTTACATTTATTATTTTCAATAGACCCCGTATCAATTATTATAATATCAAATGAATGACGAAAGGAACTTAAGGTATTATTAATTTTTTCCTCAGTAGCAATTTCAAGTAAAGAGTTAGCATCACTTTTACTTTCAATTATGGTTACACCCTCATTGGCCCTTAGAGGATTTGCAGTACTTTCTAAAATATCTTCTATGTATTGTGTTGCTACATTATCAGCGGTGGCGATATTTTGATGTTTAGCAGTGCTTATTAATAAAACTTTTTTGTTAGTTGCAGCTATAGCCTGTGCAAGAGCATTGGCAATAAATGAAGTCTCTACACCGGTTAATAAGTTGGTAATACTTAAAATTTTATCAGGCAGGATTTCTTTTTCTATTTCTAATCGTAAGGATCGTAAGTTATTTTTTAATGTTTGTTCTTCTTTACTAAGTGCGCAACTAGTCCAAAAGTTATTCCAGTTTAGGTTTGAATAATCTGTCGCATTTATGGAACCCAGTACTGGATATCCTGTTACGTTTGCTAATTGCTGGGCGTCCTTTATATTATCATCAAGAAAAAATAGAATTAATAGTATTACAAAACAAATTAAAAATGTAGCTAATCCCGATAATAATACAAGCAATATTTTTTTTGATGGTTTGGCATCGCCGGGCGTGCCAGCTTCCACCAACCGTAATTTAGTGGAGAAGCTAGATTCCATGCTGGTTTGGTTAAATTTCCTCAAGAGTTCGATATACTCTTGACTTGCAATATTAATATCACTTTCAAATGCTTGAATAGAGGCTTCGTTAGGTACTAACTGGTCTACTTTTTTATTTAATCTACTGACTTCATCGTTTAGAGAATTGATGCTGTTTTTTGCTAAATCTTTATTTACATCCAGATTTAATTTTTGTGCTACTAAATTATCTTTAGTAGCAAGTGGATTGTTAATATATCTATCGCTCGATTGGGTTATGTACCTGCTTAAAATTGATTGCAATGAATCGACCCTTTTTCTTAATAAAGGATTAAAATCACTTTTAATATATGCATTATTTGCATTTTGTAGCTGTTCTTTTTTTACGAGAATAGATTGATTAGCATCTATCAGTCCACTTTCAAAATATCTTCTTTTTTGAGGATCAAATTTGTCATCAATTCCTTTTGAAGCGGCTCCATATGCATCAATATCTTTTTTTGCTACCTCCCGCTTTGTTTCAATATCGGCTATTTGTCCATACAAATTTTTAGCTTGTTCCTGGAGGTTCAATACCTTATTTCTAATTTTATAATTTTTTAATGCTAACATTTTATTGTTCATATCAGCAGCCTTTCCCCTTACTAAACTATCTAAAAATGAAACCGCTTTATTTTGATTTTCTTTTATGATGGAGCCATAATATGACAAAAATTCCTTAGCAATATTATTAACTACAAAGGCCGATAATTCAGCATTATCAGAAGTAAATTCCGCATCAACAAAATCACTGGTTCCTACCCTGTATACTAATAAATTTTTAAGAACAGATTCATAATCATAACCCATGGAAGCTATAACTTTTTGAATACCTTTTTCATCATTATTCCAAAAAGAAAGTTCTTCATTATTTAAATATTTTTCCCTGCAAACCTTTTGTAAATTTTGGACTGCTGAGGAATTTAATTGCATCAAAAGCTTACTGGGCTTTCTATAGGGCGATTGCGTTACATCATGAATTATTAATTGATAGGAAACACGGTTGACAACTTTACGTATAGTTATCAGTTGAATAATATTGCCAAATTGCTGATTTATTTGAGATTCCTGTACATTATTTTCCGCCCTTAAAAAATCATCCGATCGCTCAACCAGACCTGTAGCAATCCTAATATGAGATACATATTGATTTGGTAAATGCCGTATTAAAAAAAAAGTTAAAACGACAGCCACAACCGGAACTCCAATAAGCACATACCAGCTTTTTTTAATAAGTTGTATAAATTGCGAAAACTGATTCATTTTATGTCGTCTATTTTTTTACCTATGATTTCCTCTAAACGTGCCTTGGCAATTAACAATGCAGCTTCAGCAGCTATTTTTTGCTGATTTTGAGAAGAAAAATTTATTGAAGCGTTATTATAAATTAGCAAAGTCTCCTCACCTCTTTCAAATTTATAACGCAACATCTTAAGAATACTTTGAGCATCCTGTGCTGATAAGGTTATCGACTTTAAAATGGTTTGTTGTTGCAAGTATAAAAAGTATCTTTCTTTTACCAGGCCTGTAAGATTTAAATTATATTCCTCTTTTTCTAATGTAGAAATAGATAAATCATTTTTTGCATTTTTTATTTGATATGGTTTTTGAAGCAGTTGCCCGACGTTCAAAAACACACCCGCCTGGAAGCCGCTAAAAAAAGAGGGTGAAGCCACATTAAAAGTACTGTTGGGATTATATAAGTAAGAAACCGTTAATGCATCAAACCATGATATTTTTGCACGGGAAACATTTGTTTTTGCAATATCAATCCGTTTATCAAAGATTTTCATGCGTGGGTAGTTTTCTTTAGCAACTTTTATTAACATATCAAGAAAAGGATAAGAAATTTCTGTTATCATAGACTCCTGAGCATTACTTTTAAAAAATAACAGCATGAGTAAAGTACAGAATTGTAATTTTTTCAACATATTCGAAATTATACTTTTTCTTTTTGAATAATAGCCGGAATAGTTTTTAATAAAATTTTAATATCAAACCAAAAAGAATATTTCATCGCATAAAAATTATCCAGCTTTTTACGCTCTCTTTCTGACATGTCTTTTCTTCCGCGTTTACTTACCTGCCACAAACCTGTTAATCCTGCAGGTGCTAAAAACCTTGCTGCCCACTCGTTGGAAGTAAGCATTTCTGCTTCGTATAATGGCAGCGGACGATTTCCAACGGTAGACATATCACCCTTTAAAATATTAAATAATTGAGGCAACTCATCAATACTGGTTTTCCGGATGAATTTTCCAATCCCGGTAACTCTAGGGTCATCTTTAAACTTTATAAATGTCGAGTTTTCGGGCCCGGCATCATTTTCATACAGGTTAGTAGCGCTCATCTTTTTAATAAGCATATCAGCATCTTTACTCATAGACCTGAATTTATAAAAATCAAATATTTTATACCCCGTTCCCACTCTTTTAGAAGTGTAAATAATCTTACCTTTTGAGTCAAGTTCCACTAATAGGGCAATAATAATGAGCAATGGCATCAAAAAAAGCAAAAGCATACCGGAAAAAAATACATCAAATAGTCGTTTGCTAATAGGTATTTTGTATTCCGTAACTTCATTATTATACAGGTCTTCCATCCTTGGTTTTATAAGCTTAAAACGCACCAGGAATTTTATCCTTTCTGCCAGATGCTCATAATTAATTGGTTTTATATAAATGTCATGCACCTTTTTCTTTCTGGCTGATGCTATAAATGGATTTCCCTCATCACTTAACAATATTATTATAATACCCTTCAGTAAAATATTAAAATGAATGGCATCAAGTATTTCCATGAATTTGCCTTCTTTATCCATTTCTATTGCTAATGTATCCGGCAGGAAATTCATTTGCATATCAAAAATAAATTGCCTGAACTGTTCATAATCAGTAAAATAATCAACATCTGCTGATGATAAATTTTCACTTACTTCCTTATGAAACTGTGGCAGACAAGCTACTATTTTCAATCTTTTTAAATCAATTTCGATAGTCATTATACTGGTTACTTTTTTTAAATACTTCCTTTATAAGTTTTTTAAGTTGGTTAGGGTTAAAAGGTTTGCGCACATATCCCTCAATAGTAAAGTTCATATTTCTAACCTGCTCCTCCAGGTCATCAGCGCCGGACAAAACGATTACAGGGGTGTTTTTATAAAACCCGCTTATCTTTAGGTTGCGAACAAAAGAGATACCATCAAAATATGGCATCATTAAATCAGAAATAATCAAATCAGGAAAATGATCATTCTCCAGCCAATTTAAAGCTTCAATACCATTAAGCTTTAAAACCACTTCATAATCGGGGGACAGAATGATGTTAAGTAATTTTAGTATCATAGGGCTGTCGTCCACAACAAGAATTTGCTTCCTCATGTTATATTTGTAGTTTATTTTAGTAACTTCTACCGTTAATGTACGATGAATTTTTAGAACGGATTCTACAAAAAAAATCACTTTGATATGTCATTCAGAGAAAAGTTAAAAAATAACCCGAAAATTAAAAAATTTATTCACTTTCTTTTGATCCCAAAAGGACAAGCACGGGCAAGAAGCTGGGTAAGATGTGGTATTAATCCTTTTTTTCATGTCAGAAAAAAAGGTGCTGTAATACGGTCAAGAGTGAGGATGGATGTAGTGCCATTTAATTATTTTGAAATTGGTAAAGCTTCTATAATAGAAGATTTTTCCACTATTAATAATGGCGTTGGATCTGTAATAATTGGTAATGGCACTTTAATAGGCATGAGTAATGTAATAATTGGCCCTGTTAATATCGGTAATAATATTATCATGGCACAACATGTTGTAATTAGTGGTTTAAATCATAATTATGAATTGATTGACTTACCTATTTTACAACAAAATGTTTCAACTAAATTAATAACAATTGAGGATGATTGCTGGATTGGAGCTAATGTAATAATTACGGCAGGCGTACATATAGGTAAACATGTTGTGGTAGCCGGAGGATCTGTTGTTACTAAAAATGTTCCAGCCTATAGTGTTGTAGCGGGTAATCCTGCACGAATAATAAGGAAATATGATTTTGAGAAAAAACAGTGGACGAGGATTAATGTCTAGAAGGATAAATAATCTTTATACTTTTTATTCTCTTTAGTAATGATACAAGTATTAAGGATAAAAGAAAAGCTGAAGTAATGCTTACTATAATATCCTCAATGCTCAAATATTGATCAAAATAAATTCTAACAAAAGAAAAAAATATTGTAAAACATTGCAGTATTATCCAATAGCCGTTAATTTTCGTATTTACCAATGCCTGTTCATTTATATGAATTTTTAATACATATATTATAATTGCAATGACACCAATTAAGGAATTAGTTGACCACAGAATGTAGTAATAATTCCTCTCCGAAATTATCTTCCCCTGGGATTTTTTTGTACTATATAAACTGTATAAATAATTACTGGAATTGTGAACAAAAAAATCCCAAAAAATGTGAAATCCTGCACCTATCATAATAGAAACAAGAATAAAACTCCAATATTTTTTAAAATACAGGTTCCAGTTAAACTGGCAGAAACTATAAAAACGTTTTTGAAAAGGTGCAGGCAAATTAGAAATTAGTGGATTTCGGATCAATGTATGAAAAACAAAGCAAATTAATAACCCAAACGGAAGGTCAAACCAAAATAATCCATTCCATGAATGACTATAATAACTTGTTTCTTTTCTGAGTCTTAAAAAATATTCAAAATCAGGAACGATACTGCCTACAATAAGACCGGTAGTCGAAAAAAATTTTTTTTTAATATATAAAAAGGGTATGATAACAGCAGGATGAGCAAAAGTAAATGGCATAATTGTAAAAATACAATTTATCATTAATAGGTAGCATTAATTACCTTTAGTAAAAAAAACTCTTTCTATTATAAATTATGGCAAATATTAATAAGGGATCGGAGCAACAAAGATTATCTGAATTATATTCTTATAATATACTAGATACAGACGCAGAAAAAGAATTTGACAACCTAGCTGAAATAGCTTCTGAAGTAGCCGGTACGCCTATATCAGCTATATCGTTAATAGATTTTGACCGACAATTTTTTAAAGCGACCGTTGGATTAAATATCCACCAAACAGACAGAGATGTTTCATTTTGCAGCCATGCAATTTTAGAAGAAAATAATATGGTAGTTTTAGATGCCATTGTGGATGAGCGGTTTGTTAAGAATCCTTTGGTAACAGGACCCCCTTTGGTTAGATTCTATGCAGGTTTCCCCCTGGTGTCGTCGAAAGGTTTTAAAATAGGAGCTTTGTGCGTGATGGACAGGAGACCGAGGGTTTTAAGCAAAAGAAAAATGAAAATTCTTGGTAAGCTGGCGCAAGAAGTAATGAGAGTAATCGAATTAAGGATTAAAAGTAATGAGCTTATTGAGGCTAAGCTAAAGGCAGAAAATGCCGAAAAACTTCAGGAAGAATTTCTTGCCAATATGAGCCATGAGATTCGTACTCCAATGAATGGGATTATTGGGATGATAAATTTATTAACAGATACCAAACTTGATACAATACAAAGCGATTATATTAAAGTTATTAAGCAATCTTCTGATATATTAATGGTATTGATAAACAACATACTGGATCTATCTAAAATAAAGGCTGGCAGAATGGAAATTGAACTGGTCAATTTTAATATTGAAGAAGCAGTAAAAAGTGTAGTGCTTCCCATGAAACACAAACTTAATAAAGATGTAAAAATAACTATTAACATAGATGAAAATATACCTGCTTACATTAAAGGCGATATCCATAAACTTATGCAGATTTTAAATAACCTGTTAAGCAATTCAATAAAATTTACATTTCGTGGAAAAATTAACCTAATAATTTCTGTAGCCGAAAAAACTGATGATATTATAACCATACAATTTCTCATTGCCGATACAGGTATAGGAATACCTCCTAAAAACTTAAGTTTAATTTTTGAAAATTTTTCACAGGGTAATGCGGATGTTGTTAGAAAATTTGGCGGCACAGGTCTTGGCCTTGGTATTTCAAAACGGCTCATAGAACTTCAGGGTGGCTTTATAACTGTGAAAAGTGAAGTCGGTGTTGGATCTGATTTTTGTTTTCATGTTCCTTATAAAATCTCCTCAGCTACGAGAAGCGATGTTATTGTAAACGAATATAAAAAAGCGGGTGGGGTATATAATTTAGCAGGGAAAAAAATTCTTATAGTAGAAGACAATGTAGTAAATCAAAAAGTTGTTACCAGCATACTCAATAAATACGGTGTTGAATGTATAATTGCAAATAATGGACGAGAGGCTGTAGAGATTCTTGAAAAACAAAATAATTTTGATAGTATTTTAATGGACCTTCAAATGCCTGAAATGGATGGGTTTCAAACTGCCATTTATGTAAGGCAAAAATTAAAAAATTTGACCCCAATAATAGCAATGACCGCAAGTGCTCTACTTAATGAAAAAGGTCTGTGTTTTGATGTAGGAATGAATGCTTATATCACTAAGCCATTTGCTACAGAATTGCTACTCCGAAATTTAAATGTATTAATTAACCCAGAAGAAAAAAATCAGTTAAAAACCACTTATGAAACTGTTAACGTTGGGTTATATGATCTCAGCCAATTAAAAGATATTGGTGATGAAGAAGCCCAGGCAGAAATACTGACTCTTTTTCTTGAATCTACACCAACTCTGCTACTTGATTTAAAGAAAGCGGTGTTACACAATAACTGGGAAAACATTTATAAAACTGCTCACGAACTAAAAAGCAACATCGGCATTCTGCAAAATAATGGAATGCTGCAAAATTGTTCACTTATAGAAATTGCTGTAAAAGGAAAAAATTATGAGAACATAACAAAATTAGTAAAACATATTGAAGAAGAATTCCAACTT
>JAYUZL010000232.1:0-23243 GCA_043751875.1 Ferruginibacter sp. | reverse complement strand
ACAAAAAAGAACAATGGTTACTGATCCGATAGCAGATTATTTAACAAGAATTAGAAACGCACAAATGGCTAATCACCGTATTGTGGAAATTCCTGCAAGTAATTTAAAAAAACGCATTACTGAGATCTTATACGATAAAGGTTATATTCTAAAGTATAAGTTTGAAGAAGATAAAAAGCAGGGTTTAATTAAAATAGCATTAAAATATGATGCCACAACTAAATTACCGGCTATCCAAAGTTTAGAAAGAGTTAGCCGTCCTGGTTTACGTACTTATGCAAAGCCTGACGAATTTAAAAGAGTTAAAAACGGTTTAGGTGTTGCAATCATTTCTACTTCTAAAGGAGTAATGACTGACAAAGAAGCTAAAGTACAAAATGTTGGTGGAGAGGTTCTTTGCAACATATATTAATAATACCACAACAATCTTTTGAAAACGTTGTTTGTTGTTTTTTATAAAGATAATTAAGCCCATCTATACAGGCTGAACACTTTTAAAAACATTGTCAAAAGATTTTATTAAAGCATACAAATTTTAAATTATGAGTCGTATAGGAAAAAAGCCGGTAGAAATTCCTTCAGGAGTTACCATCAGTTTAAATAAAAATAACGAGGTTTCTGTAAAAGGACCGAAAGGCGAATTGAAGCAATCTATTGATCGTGATATTGTCGTTGAAATTAATGACAACTTAGTTGAATTTAAAAGACCTACTGATCAGATTCGCCACCGTGCATTGCATGGTTTGTACCGTTCGTTAATCAATAACATGGTTAAAGGAGTTACAGAAGGGTACACTAAAAAATTAGAACTTGTTGGTGTTGGTTACAAAGCAGCCAACGCAGGAAATTTGTTAGATCTTTCATTGGGTTATTCCCACAACATTTTGGTCGAAATACCATCTGAATTAAAAGTTAGTACACTGCAGGAAAAAGGTAAAAACCCTATTATTACTTTAGAAAGTATTGACAAGCAATTGTTGGGTGCAGTAAGTGCAAAAATAAGAAGCCTGCGTAAGCCTGAGCCGTACAAAGGAAAGGGTGTGAAATTTGTTGGTGAAGTATTAAGAAGAAAAGCAGGTAAGTCAGCAGGTAAGTAATTATAAAATTTAATTTTTTCTCGGCAGCATCGAGAAATACAAAATAAAATAAGATGAACAATAAATCACAGGCAAGACAAAAGATAAGGTACCGCATCCGTAAGAAAGTAAACGGTACTTCATCTACACCACGCCTTACTGTTTTCAGAAGTAACTCAGACATATATGCACAATTGATTGATGATGAAACTGGAACGACCATTGTAGGTGCTTCTTCCCGCCAAAAAGATATAACTGCTCAAAAAGCTCCAAAAATTGAAAAGAGTAAAATGGTTGGTGAAGCGATAGCGAGAAAAGCTGTTGAGCTTGGAATTGAAAAGGTTGTATTTGATCGTAGTGGCTATATTTATCACGGTCGTGTCAAAGCTGTGGCCGAAGGGGCAAGGGAAGGTGGATTGAAATTTTAATATCCACAACAACATTCTAAAAATCGAAAATACAGATAATGTCAAACGTAATTGTAAATAAAATGAAAGCCGGTGACCTTGAGTTAAAAGAAAAAGTTGTTTCTATTAACCGTGTTGTAAAAACTACAAAGGGAGGTCGTGCATTTAGTTTTTCTGCCTTGGTTGTAGTTGGTAATGGTGCAGGATATGTAGGGCATGGTTTAGGTAAAGCAAAAGAAGTGCAGGAAGCTATTACCAAAGGAATTGAAGATGCCAAAAAGAACCTCATTAAAGTTCCTATTATGCATGGTACTATTCCTCACGAGCAGCTAAGTAAAGAAGGTGCTGCAAAAGTTCTCATAAAACCAGCTGCACTTGGTACGGGTGTTATTGCAGGTGGAAGTATGCGTGCTGTACTTGAAGCTGCGGGTATTACAGATATCTTGGCAAAAAATTTGGGTTCTGCTAACCCTACAAATGTGGTGAAGGCTACGATCAAAGCTTTGGCAACTTTGCGTGAACCAATTGCGGTTTCCAGAACTCGTAATATTTCTTTAAAGAGAGTTTTTAACGGATAAAATTAGTATCAAGTATTTAGATATAAGATATTAGAAAAAAATAATTTTAATGAAAAAAGTAAAAGTAACTCAGGTTAAGAGTATAATTGATAGACCTGAGCGTCAAAAAAGGACAATGCAGGCATTAGGTCTTACAAAGATGCACAGGACTGTAGAAAAAGAAGCTACTCCTCAGATATTAGGCATGATTACGAAAGTAAGCCATCTTGTAAAAGTTGAAGAAGTATAATTACATTTTTAAATTTGACTCCGTTCAAATTTTTTATTGAATTACAATAAAGCAGATTTGCGAAATTTTCTCTTCTGCATATTTTTTAAAAGGCGAGCCCCGAATGCTTTCGAGGCGTAAGTAAAAAACAAAAGCAGTTATGAATTTACATTCTCTTAGACCCGCAAAAGGTGCAACACACAAAGCAATCAGAATTGGGCGTGGTGAGGCTAGTGGTAAAGGTGGTACCTCTACAAAAGGTAATAAAGGTGGACAAAGTCGTGCCGGCTACAAAAGTAAGCCCGGTTTTGAAGGTGGTCAAATGCCTATTCAGCGTCGTGTTCCGAAGCGTGGATTTACAAATATTAACCGTGTTGAATATGTAGCATTAAATATTGGCAAGATTGACCATTACGCAGAAAAATATGGTATAACTGAATTTAGTTTACCTAATTTGTATATCAATGGTTTAATAAGTAAGAATGATAACGTTAAACTTCTTGGTAATGGGGAAATAACCGGAAAATACACTTTTAAAGTAAATGCAGTTAGTGAGAAAGCTAAAGCCGCTATAGAAGCAGCAGGTGGAACTGTAGAAATAGTAAAATAATTTACCGATATTTACCTATGCATTTAATTATGCGTTTTCTCTTTTTTAGTGCATTACAAAAACCGAAATTAATTCTGTGAAGAAGTTTATAACCACACTTAAAAATATTTGGAGCATTGAGGATTTGCGTAAAAAAATAATATTTACATTAATATTATTGTTTATCTATCGTCTTGGCTCTTTTATAGTTTTACCGGGAATTGATCCCAACAAACTCGCGAATCTAAGTAACAACTCTAAAGGTGGTATGTTAGGGTTGCTCGATGCATTTGTAGGCGGGGCTTTCTCCAAAGCTTCCATTTTTGCTTTGGGAATTATGCCATATATTTCTGCTTCTATATTTATGCAGTTGATGACCATCCTTGTACCTCAAATGGCAAAAGTTCAGAAAGAAGGAGAAAGTGGCAGAAAGAAAATAAACCAATGGACACGTTATTTAACTGTTGCTGTTACGGCTTTTCAGGCAGCTGCTTACATAGGTTACCTTAAAAGCCCGGGTAATGCAGAGGCACTTATTCCAGCTTACGGAAATTTCTTTTGGATATCTACTGTAGTTATTTTAACTGTTGGTACTTTATTCGTGATGTGGTTAGGTGAAAAAATCACTGACAAAGGTTTAGGTAATGGAACTTCGATCATTATAATGGTTGGTATACTTGCCCGTTTTCCGCAGGCTATTAGAGAGGAATTTAATTCCCGTATCACTATGGGTGCAGGTGGTTTATTGCTGCTATTAATTGAGATTGTTTTTATGATAGCTATCATAATGGGATTAATCATGTTGGTGCAGGGAACCAGAAAGGTGCCTGTAAATTATGCAAAGCAAATTGTAGGAAATCGTCAGTTTGGAGGGGCACGTAATTTTCTTCCTTTAAAAGTAAATGCTGCCGGTGTAATGCCTATCATATTTGCACAGGCAATTTTATTTTTTATAGGATTTGCAATCGGTCTTGGTAAAAGTTCTAATAAAGCATTTTTAAGTGACCATACAAATGTGTGGTACATGCTAATCTATTCAATAGCAGTTATTGCTTTTACATTTTTATATACAGCTCTTATCTTTAACCCTAAGCAAATGGCTGATGAGTTAAAAAGAAACAACGGCTTTATTCCGGGCGTAAAACCAGGACAACCTACGGCTGATTATATAGGAACAATCATGGATAGAATTACTTTACCCGGAGCAATTTTATTAGCGTTTGTAGGCATACTTCCCGGCTTGTTTCAACTGGTATTCAGAATGCAACAAAACTTCGCTACATTCTTTGGGGGTACATCTCTTCTAATTATGGTAGGTGTAGTTTTAGATACTTTACAGCAAATAGAAACGCAGTTATTAATGCGACAATACGACGGACTAATGAGCAGTGGTAGAATACAGGGTCGCCAGGCAGTAACATCCGGCATCTAGAATAATATTTTTTATAAATTTATATTTAAACCCTGACGATATAATCGTTGGGGTTTCTTTTAATTTAATAGATTAATGATACATTATAAAACAAAAGAGGAGATTGAAATAATGAGGCATAGCTGTTTACTCGTAGGTAAAACGCATGCAATAGTTGCTGCTAAATTGAAAGAAGGTATTACAACTTTGGAGGTCAATAGACTTGTTGAAGAATACATAAATGATAATGGTGGTATTCCTTCTTTTAAAAATTACAATGGTTTTCCTTATGCGACATGCATATCTGTAAATAATGCAGTAGTGCATGGTTTTCCCTCTAATAACCCTTTAAAAAATGGTGATATTATTTCTCTTGACATTGGAATTTTTAAAAATGGATTTCATGGAGACAGTGCTTATACTTTCGCCATAGGAGAAATATCTGATGAAGTTAGAAAATTATTAAGAGTTACTAAAGAATCTCTTTACTGTGGTATAGAAAAGGCAAGGCAGGGAAACAGAATTGGTGATATCGCATTTGCCATACAGGAGCATACAGAAAAGCAAAACGGATATGGCGTAGTAAGGGATCTTGTAGGGCATGGGCTGGGTAGAAAATTACATGAAGATCCACAGGTACCGAATTATGGCAAACGTGGAAGTAAAGAAAAATTAAAAGCAGGAATGGTATTGGCAATTGAGCCGATGATAAATATGGGCGTTAAAGAAGTGCTTCATTTAGAAGATGGTTGGACGGTGCTGACAAAAGACGGTAAACCATCTGCACATTTTGAACATGATGTACATATCACAAAAGATGGTCCCGATATTTTAAGTTCTTTTGAAGAAATTGAAGCAGCAGAGATAGCAAATATAAATTTAAGTTGGAGTTATTAGGGCAATGGGCAATGGATAATATTAATTTTTTCAGAAATAAAGATAAAGATTGCAAATTGTACTAATACAATATTCCAATATTAACATCTCAATACTAATATCTAACATGGGCAAACTTATAGTAATCGGTGGTGGTGCGGCAGGTTTTTTTTGTGCCATAAATGCTGCAAAATTTCAACCACAACTTGAAGTAACAATATTAGAAAAAACAGGAAAACTTTTAAGTAAAGTAAAAGTTAGTGGCGGGGGTAGGTGCAACGTTACGCACAGTAATTTTAGTATTGGTGAGCTGATAAAAAAATATCCAAGAGGAGACAAATTTCTTAAAAAAGCATTTCATTATTTTTTTACATCTGATACTATAAACTGGTTTCTAGAAAGAGGTATTGAAACAAAAACCGAAAAGGATGGCAGAATGTTTCCGGTTTCAAACAACTCCCAAACAATTGTAGATTGCTTTCTTCATGAAGCTGCAAAATATAATGTGAAAATAGAAATGAATATAGACGTCTCTGATTTGCATATTAAAAATAATAAATGGGTAATAACAACATCTTTAAATAAAATTATAGAAACTGATTTTGTATGTATTGCCTCGGGAGGTTTTATGAAAATGGCTAATGCAAAATGGCTTTCGCTGCTTGGGCATACATTAGCACCACCTGTTCCTTCCTTATTTACATTTAATATGCCTGGCAATTCTATTACAAAGTTGATGGGGTTGTCCGTTGAAAATGTACGGGTAAAAATTACAGGAGAAAAATTGGAAACGGAGGGTCCACTCTTGATAACGCATTGGGGGTTCAGTGGTCCTGCCATTTTGAAAATGTCTGCTTATGCTGCGTTGATACTGGCGTATAAAAATTATGATTTTACAGTTGTCATTAATTGGCTACCGACTTACAATGAAAATTCTCTTAGAGAAAAAATGCGGTTGTTGAGATTTGAAATGGCTACAACTAAAATACAAAATAAAAATCCATTTTTATTGCCTTCAAGATTATGGGAATATTTGTTACTTGAAAGTGGAATTAAAGAAGGAATAAAGTGGGCAGATTTACCGGTTAAAGAACAAAATCTCCTGATAAAAAATTTATGTTTACAATCATTTACAATTAAAGGGAAAACAACTTTTAAAGAAGAATTTGTAACAGCAGGAGGAGTTAATACGGAGGAAATAAATGTAAATACCATGGAAAGTAAATTACATAAAAACCTTTTTTTCGCAGGAGAAGTTATCAATGTTGATGGGGTAACCGGCGGTTTCAATTTTCAAAACGCATGGACAACAGGATGGATTGCAGCCCAGGCAATTGCAGATTATTAATAAGTTATAATTTTTTTTTAACATGTCCTGAATATCTTAACGGCTCTTTAAAATTTGTTCTGTTTATTATGGTTTGTAACTTTCGATCTTAATGAAAATACTTGATAAATATATTTTAACAAAATATCTAACTACCTTCTTTTTCTGTATTTTATTATTTACAGCCATTGTCGTAGTTGTAGATATAAGTGAGAAAACTGATAATTTTTCCAAATCAAATTTATCTGCCTATCAGATAATGACTGATTATTATTTTGGTTTTATTCCAAGAATAGATGCGCTACTTTTTCCTTTATTTGTTTTTATTTCAGTAATATTTTTCACTTCAAAAATGGCCGGCCGTTCAGAAGTAATTGCTGTATTAAGCAGCGGTGTTTCTTACCATCGATTCATCAGGCCTTTTCTTGCAGGAGGTATTATACTGTCTGCAGTATTGTGGTTTGGCTACCAATACGTAGTTCCAAAAGCAAATAAAAAATGGGGCGATTTTGAAAAGCGCTACATCGATCCAACCAGTCCTGCAGGCATGAATAACACTACCTATAAACAAAATATTTATTTTAAACTTGACCAAAACAGTTATGTTGGTATAAGAGGATATGATACAATTTCAAAAACAGGAAATGGTTTTTTTATTCAGCATTTTTCAGATAATAAGTTATTGTATAATTTAAGGGCATCTAATTTTAACTGGGATACCATTTCAAAAAAATGGAAATTAAGTGATGTTACAGAAAGAACATTAAATGACATTAATGAAACAGTAACCAAGACACCCTTCAAACTAATGAATTTTAATTTTAAGCCCATTGATTTAGGTAAAGACGATTATTTAAAAGATCAAATGAGTACGCCGGATCTGGAAGCATTTATAAAAATGGAAAAAATTCGAGAATCAGATACAGTCAGTTCTTTATTGGTAGAACGTTATAACAGAGATGCCATACCCGCTTCTGTTATAATACTAACTATAATTGGAACTGTGCTTGCATCCCGTAAAGTTCGTGGAGGGAGCGGTGCACATATTGCTATTGGTGTGGTGTTAAGTATGACGTATATCTTGTTTAGTAGAATATCTGTAGTATTTGCAACTAAAGGTAGTTTTACGCCACTGCTTGCTGCCTGGTTACCAAATATTGTTTTTGGTTTACTTGCGGTGATTTTATATAGAAGAGCTTCCAGCTAATTTTTCCTGCTTGATTAATTTAGAATTCTTTTAAGAATTTTTTATTTAAATGATTTGTTTAGCAGTACTTGCGGTCGTAATTTTAAGGCAATTTAATTTTATAGATAGTAATTGCATAAGCGATGCAAGAGCAATTGATTTTAGCGTTATTATCAAAAATATTTTTCACAGAAATAATCTTTTAAAAATGGGCATAATAAAAGACAGGTTTAAAGCAAAGGCTGATGAAGTAAGTGAGGACATGAAAGAAATGCTTAAAGAGCATGGAGATAAAAAAATTGGCGAAGTAACGCTTTCCCAGGTTTATCAGGGAATGAGAGGCATTACCGGTTTAGTTACAGAAACATCGCTGCTTGATGCACAAGATGGAATTCGGTTTAGGGGGTTTTCAATACCTGAATTGCAGGAGAAATTACCCAAAGCTCCAGGTGGTTCAGAACCATTACCGGAGGGATTATTTTATTTAATGCTCGTTGGCGAATTGCCTACTGAAGACGATGTTCACCATCTTACAAGTGTTTGGCAGCGCCGAAGCCATGTACCCAATCATGTATTTGCAACAATAGAAGCATTGCCAATAAGTACACACCCTATGACACAGTTTGTTGTAGCTATTATGGCATTGCAAACTGAAAGTCAGTTTGCAAAACGTTATGCAAAAGGGATGAATAAAAAAGATTACTGGGAAGCAACATTTGACGATTCGATGGATTTGATTGCTCGTCTCCCACGTATTGCTGCATACATTTACAGAAGAAAATATAAAGGAGGAGAGCATATACAGCCAAATGGTTTATTAGACTGGGCAGGTAATTTTGCATATATGATGGGCTACGAGGACGAAGGTTTCATGGAATTGATGCGGTTGTATATGACCATACATGCTGATCATGAAGGAGGAAACGTCTCAGCACATACTACACATCTTGTTGGTTCAGCATTGAGCGATCCTTATTTAAGTTTCGCTGCAGGTATGAACGGTTTGGCAGGTCCTTTACACGGTCTTGCTAATCAGGAAGTAATTAAGTGGATACTCGAATTACGGGAACAAATAGGTTCTGATGCACCTACAAAAGAACAAATAGCGGCATATGTTGAACAAACGCTTACAGAAGGAAAAGTTGTACCGGGTTATGGGCATGCAGTTTTAAGAAAAACAGATCCTCGCTTTACAGCGCAAATGGAATTTGGAAAAAAACATATGCCTGATGATGCCCTTGTACAAACCGTATGGAATATTTATGAAGCCGTGCCACCGATTTTAAGCGCCAAAGCAAAAATTAAAAACCCATGGCCAAATGTTGATGCACATAGTGGAGCACTTCTTTTGCATTATGGCATGAAAGAATATGAATTTTATACAGTGTTATTTGGTGTATCTCGCTCGCTCGGTGTACTTGCAAGCTTGTGTTGGGACCGTGCATTCGGCTTTCCATTGGAGCGTCCAAAATCTATTACGAATGAGCTTGTAAAAAAATGGCTTGAAGGAAAAGATGAAGTATGGGGAGATTAAAGAAATTAAGGAGAATGGAAACTCTATGATGTAAGAATTAAGATTTAATATTTTGGCGGTTCACTTTGTGAGCCGCATTTCTATTCAGGAAGGAATTATTTAAAAAGGTAAGACTTTGAGTATTGATTAAAAAATTTATTTATAAAAAAAGGCTGCCCGATGTAGGCAGCCTCGTTAAACTAAAAAAGATATTATTGAATAATTAGTTTGATAAGTTTTTTATAATTCGTATTAAATACCTGCAGCGTGTAAATACCTTTTGCAAGGAATTTAAAATCTGCTGATATTTTATTACCGTCAAACTTTACATCTTTCAGAAAGACAGTTCTTCCGGTAGCATCATTCACCATTAATTTGTATTTTCCTTTTTCACCATTTATAACAATAATGACAGGCCCTACGGTTGGATTTGGATAAACCAATATATTACCTGAAATTATATTTTCAGGTTCTAATTTTTCTACTTCGCTGATGAGGTTACTGCTATAACATGCAACAAAATTAACTGCCAATGTTTTTAAAGTACTGCTGCCACAGGCATTAAAAGCTTTAACGCTAATGCCACCCGTCTTTGTACCGAATGTAACAACTATACTCGCTGTACCCTGTCCTGAAACAATTGTTGCCAGTGAAGGAACTGTCCAAACATATGAAGTTGCTCCCGCAACCGTTGCAATACTGTATGCTACATTTTTTTGTTTTGAACAAACCGATGAAGGGCCGTTGATAGTGTTCGGTGTTTCAGGGGCACCTGAAACAGTTACACAACTATTAGCACTATTGCCGCAGGTACTGTTTGCTTTTACACAAATGCTTCCCGAAGAGAACGAACTTGAATAATTAACTGTAATGGTATTTGTTCCCTGACCGGAAGTCATTGTTGCTCCAGTCGGAACTGTCCATGTGTAAGAGGAAGCACCATACACCGGCGCAATTGAATATACTTTACCAACTTGCGAACATAGCCCGCTAACTATTCCCGTAATATTACCCGGCGTTGCAGCAGCACCTTGAACAGCTAAAGTCCTCGGTGTATTTGAAGGGCTTTGTCCACACGCATTTGAAGCTGCTACAATAATATTGCCTCCTGTAAATGTATTGCTGAATGTTACAGTGATAGCAGTAGTTCCTTGACCTGAAGTGATCGTTGCACCGTTAGGAACCGTCCACACATAGAAAGCTGCATTGGTTACTGCGTTAATGCTATAAACATTATTGCTGCTATTGCAAATACCGCCTGTATTTCCTGTTATCATCCCTGGCGTTGCAGGTACTGAACCTTGTGCTGTTGCAGTTGCTAAGGTTGAACCGCTGCAGCCGCTTGCATTAGTAACGGTTACTGAATAAGTACCCGGTGAAGAAACAAGAATGCTTTGCGATGTTGCCCCGTTAGACCATGTATAACTGCTGTATCCTGCGTTTGCAGTTAAAGTAGTAGAACTGCCGCCGCAAAAAGAAAGTGTTCCTGAAATTACGGGTGTAGGTACTGAAGCTGTCGTTACCATTTTACTTACACTGCCGGTGCAACCGTTGCTGTTAGTTACAGTAACGGTATAGGTATTTGCCGCATTCACTGTTATTGATTGTGTGGTTGCACCCGTGCTCCATAGATAAGTGTTGTATCCTGCATCAGCAGTAAGCGTAACAAATCCGTCGGGGCAAACAGCAGCACTGCCTGAGATAGACGGAGTTGGAGAGTTGTACAAACTTGTTGTTGCACTTGCTGTACCAAAACATCCGTTTACATTAGATACAGTTACCGTAAAAGTGGCGCCTGTGCTCACGGTTATTGTTTGTGTAGTTGCACCATTACTCCATGAGTAAGTTGTAAAACCTGCTCCTCCATCTAAAACTGTCGAGCTGCCGGGACAGAATTGCAAAGTGCCCGAAATAACCGGTGACGGCAGCGGCGAAATAGTAGTTGTAGCAGAAACTGTTTTAGCACATCCATTCGTGTTAGTAACTTTTACAGAAAATACAGCTGCTGAGTTTACAGTTATGGAAGGGGATGTTTCACCGCTAGACCATAAATAACTTGTATAACCTGAACCAGCATTGAGCGTTGTAGAATTACCTGGACAAATAGCTGTAACACCTGTAATGGAAAGAGTGGGCAACGGATTTACATTGATTGTTGTTGCAGCAGATGTTAACGAACCGCAACCGGCAGGATCATTATATGATACTGTATAACTGCCTGCCGTTTTTACAATGATCGATCTTGTAGCAGCGCCTGTACTCCATGTATTTCCTGTAAGGCTGCTTGATGTAAGTATTGTGCTGTCACCCTCGCAAAATGTGAGTGGCCTATTCGCTGTTATCAAAGGCAGTGTTGTAGTTGCCGCAGCAACAACAATACTGTCGCTGAATGTGCAGCCACTTGCATTTGTTACAGTTAGTTTATAAGTGCCTGCTGTAGTAATTGTTTTGGTGGAAGATGTTTCTCCGCCGGGTGACCAAGCATAGCTACTAAACGAGGCAGGCAAAATACTTTGGCCGATAGCAACTGCATCAATAGAATTATATCCAGGAACTGCAGCGGAATTAAGTTCAATTCTTATTTCTGACACATTGAATAGCGTAATCGGAAAGTTGAAACGTTTTTTTCCTGATACAGCTGTAGCGGATGCCGTGCCGGTAAACACGGTCGAATATACTAATGTTGATGAATTTTTTACAGAGATGTTAGTGATTGCTCCCGCATTAGAAGCTTCGTAAACATCAATAAAGTTTATGGGCGCATCGTTGGGAAATCCTAGTACAAGGAATTCAACAGCTGCATCAGGGGTTGCCGATGTCCACGCATTTGGACTTAGACTGTTTGCTGGGAAAACATTTGGCGTTCCAAGCGCCTGTAAGGCACTGTATTCGACATTACCATTTTGGCTACTGAAAGCAATTACGCTGTTTGCATAGCGACTTTCGGCACTTTCTACTGAAAGAACAGCCGATGCACCGCTACAAAGTGTGTTTATGCCGCTGATGAACGGTTCGGGTGATGATGCCGCAATATCAGCCCTTATCATAAATCGACCGTGAGTTGAATCATTTACCAAATTTGTACCGTCAAGGTTTGCACGGTAATACGTACCGGAGCCTGTGCGTGCATCTTCCCATTGCACGCCAACAGGATTATAACCTTGTGCTGATGCTGCCTGCGAAAGACCTATATAAAAATCTTCATTTGAAAAAGCAGGTGGGTTACTAAAATAAAATGACCTATATTTATTTATTTCTGATGAATCCGGTACAAACGGCGAAGATTGCGCAACTATTGATCCTGCTGCATTTGTTACAACTGCAAAAACACTTTTTCCTTTTGCTGATTCTGAAAGGTAAACCTGCGCAGATAAAATTTTTCCGCATCCTGTTAATCTGTGTTTATTCAACAACAAGCCTGCGCCAGTGTTAAAACCTGCCTCGGTTACAGCAGCACTTCCATCTTCGTATGAGAGACTGTTTTTTGTTACAAGTTGGTTATAGGAACGGCTGTTATTGTTGAGTACATTTTCATTTACCTGTGAGGCTACCGAAACAACAATTACATCTTCTTCCAATATTGATGGTGACCATCCTGTAAATTTTACTAATGCAGTATCGCCAGCATTTATCATTTTATTTTGGGTAGATGTATACCTTATTTCTGACGATACTTTTGATGTAATAGTGAGTGTAACAGGATAATTTTTTGCTTGGTTTGTCTTATTTGCTATCAGTGCACTAATGGGTGAAGGCGACGCAAATGCAACCGGGGTTTTGCCTAATGCATAAACGCCCACCACTTCAACACTGTCTTTCAAATCAACAGAACCTAATCTTGTTTCAGGTCTTAATTTCTGTCCGGCTAAAATTTCAGGTAATGCGGTGAGTGCTGTATCATCACTGCTTACAAGGCTCAATAAAATATCTACTGAGTCTGTACCGTTTACTGCCTGTATAGATGTACCCTTTGATGTGCTAAGCGTTAAATTTATAGTTGAAAGCGCACCTGCCGGACGTTCATATTCATAAGCCACATATAATCCGCCGCCACCATAAACAAAAGCACTTCCGCCTTTGAAAGGAATATTATAAGGACCGGTTATTTTCGGAATATTTAGTGAATCGGCAGAGGCAAGTGTCATCGGCGTGATGGCATTTGACCAAGAGATGGTATTTTTTAAGCGATAGCGAATTGTATACGAAGTAGAACCTGCCACTGCATTCCATGTAAACAAAGCGGAAGAAGAAGTGATTTGCTTTGTCAATAAATTAGAAGGTGTATAGCAAACAATTGAACCGCCGGTAGTAAAACCGGTACCTGCAACAAATGTACCAGACCCACCTGTACAAACAGCACGTACCTGCCATTGATAAGATGTTCCTGAAGGTAAAGTGAGGCCGGTTGAATTTGAAAATACGATAGTTGAAGACCATGTATTGACGTCCGTACGTTTAAATTGTACTTCATAATAAGTTGCACCCGCCGCTGCTGCCCAGCTTAATGCAACATTGTTACTGCCGCTTACAACCGCTGATAAAACAGACACTGCATTGCATACGGGTGACGTACCGGTTGTAAATGATGAGTAATTAAGGGATGAGCCTGTAGAACTGCAAACGGTTTTTACACGCCATTGATAGGTGATTCCTGCAGTTAAACCGGTAGCATTATAAAAAGTATCTGTCGTGTTAGCACTTATCCAATTTACCAGATCTATACGGGAATATTCAATTTTATAAGATACAAATGTAGGAGATATTGGAGCTTCCCAACTCACGGTAGCAGTTGTATTTGTAACAGAAGACGTACTTAAATTATAAGGATTGTTACAACCCGATAAAAAATCATTTGAAAAATTAACGGTAGGCGAAAAGGCAGAACTAGAAGAGCAATTACTTTTTACCTGCCACTCATACTTACCGGGGAATAATGCTGCTGCTGCATAGGAATTCGTGTTGCTGTTAATTGTTGTCCATGCTGTATCAGCACGGCTGATATTATCAGTTGTGTTTTGTAAGTACACTTTAAATGATCCGTTCGTTGTATCACTTTGCGCACGTGCGATGGTAAAACCTATTGAATTTATATTCATGCCGCTTGTCAATCCGGATGTATTTAACTCAGCAGGAGTTAGTAGGTACAAAGCACGCTGATAACGGAGTGCGCCCTGCGGCCCTGTTTTGTTTGAATAGGTGCCGTTATTGGGCAACACGGTGTTAAGCTGTGCAAATGCTGAAACGGATGTTAGAAATATGACAGTCAATAAAAATTTTTTTATTTTCTGTAACGTAAAGTTTCTCATGTTGTAGTATTTTATGATAGGCAGAAAAAGTATGCTGATGAGTAAAAACATCAGCATACCGGAAGAGAAAAAATTATATTATTCAGTTGCTGTATTTTCCTGAATTGATCAGCTTGTGGTAGTGCAATGATTTGCTCACCTTGTCTCTCATTTTTGCAGTTACAACAGCTTTGTAGGAAGCATCATTTTTCATTTTACTCCAGAACAAATCTTTGTCTTCATTGCCTCCTTTGTCAATAAACATTTGTTTCGCAAGAACCAGCATTTGATTAATCTGCGCATCTGTAATTTGGAAATATTCGATTGTGCTTTCGTTCGGCACTAAAATATCATGATGAACAGCAAACGTTTTAGTGTTGGCTATTGCGGCTACCGGAACAGCTGTAATGTCAGAAGTTATACCTGCAGCCTCTTTGAAGCCGGGGAGCAATTTTGCCAAAATAGTATTGGTCTCAGTTATTTGTCCTTTAAGTGCTTTTATTTCATCAATTTGTTTTGCAACGACTTTGCTTATATCACCTGTGTTCAGGCCGATCGCAACATTGATGATGCTGTACACATTATTGTTTGAAGATGACCATGCCATACCAACAATATTTGCGTAGTCGGAAGGTTTCATATCTGAAGCAGAAACTGCTTTACCAAAACCGTTGTTATTTCCTGAAGGCAAGATATAATCACCTGCTCTAACTTTTCCTAAAATGTGAACCGGTACCTGACCCATGAAAGCCACTTTTTCGTAATTGGCTTCATCACCTGCGTTGGGCATATTACCCAAAACGATTGGCTTTGTAGAAATAACAAAAAGTTTATCAGCATTCTCAGAATTCAATGTGATATGACCGTTTTTCATACCAACAATATAACCGGGTTTAAATTTTTCAGACAGGTCTGCTTTAGGCAACCATTCTGCATAATCTGCACTTCCTGACTGGTATGTTACACCAATGTTACTTGCTGAAGTTGACACAAAATAATCTCTTTGATTTTTAGCGGCGTCGAGGCCGATGGCAATTGAAATTTCATCAGCAATGGCAATGGCAAGGTTTGCACCTGCTACTACTATCAAAGAAGGAATAGGTGCTGTTACACAAACACCCAAGCCTGCACAGCCGGTAGAAGAACTTGCAGCACCGGCAAGATCCGCTGTGGCAGTAATTACAGACAATGCGCCCGTTGCTACCGATATGGCAGAAAGCGTTACCGCAAGATCCAACGAACCTTTATTTACCAAATAATCTTGATTGCTCTGTAATTCTGAAATTGTTTCACCTTGTATACGTCCAACGGTAACACCGCCGGCATTTTTAAAAGTTACAAAATTATTAGCATTGGCAGGTGTAGGAGCACCAACCTGTATGCTGATACCATTGTTGGCATTGCTGTTAACAAAGTTTGCAATATAGCTGCCGGAACCGTTTACGTTCAACGTATTATTAATTGTCGTCAATCCAGCAGTTGTAAGTGACCCGCCAATATTCAGATTTTGAGCTATGCCTGCACCACCAGCAACCGTAAGTGCTCCGTTGGTAATTCCCGTAGATTGTAAAGTATTATTTAATGAAGTTATTCCGTTTACACCGAGAGTGCTTTCAAACAAACCACCTTCACCAACATTCAATCTTTTACCAATACCTACACCACCGCCTACAATCAATGCACCCGACCCGATATTTGTTGATTGTGTAAGGTCAGAAATGGTAACTGCAGCAGCGAATGCAACAGGGCCGCCGAATTTGGAAGCACCGCCTACATTTAAATTACCGCCAAGGCCCAGACCGCCATTTACTACCAAAGCACCCGTGCTTGTTGTTGTGGACTGATAAAAATTATCGAGCAATACTTTTTCTTTAAACAATGCGTCTTTATTGACACGCAAGGTTCCGGTTAATATTGAAGGGCTACTGTTGTTTACGTTAAATGCGGCATTTAAATCTGTAACCCCATCTACTCGTAAAGTACCGGTGAGTTTTGTAGGGCTTGCATTATTTACAAAAAGTCGGCTGTTAAGATCTGTAGGACCGTCAACATTTAATGAAGTGTTTAGGTCTGTTGCACCATCTACTGTCAGCGTACCAGAAAGCAAAGTAGGACTTAATCTGTCAACAGTAAATGGACCATAGTTGATGGTGGCACCACCAATTCTGTTTAAGAAAGCACTTGAATCAACTGTAAGGTTTGCACCCACTTTCAAATTTCTTTTGATGTCAATATTTCCTGCTGCTGTAATTCTTAAACGCTCAATATTATTTGTTACCATTACGAGATCAACATAATCAGTTGTACCCAATTTATCTTTAGTTGGATCGCTGTTATAATTACCCTGCAATGACCAAACATTTGCAGGAACGCCCGGTAGATTTGCAAAGTTCTCTGGTCCACTCGATGTATTATTGGTAAGCTTTGACGCGGTTACAGCGTAAAATGCATAAGGCACGGCAAGCAACCTGCTTTCAGTGATTGCAGAGAATCCGTTTGATTTATCCTTTAGAGAAACTGCCATCCAAATGTCTTGTGAACTCCACGGAACATTATTAAAAATGCCGGTACTGTTCTTTCCCATACCTACTACTAGATCGAAAAGTCCAAGCTTATTTGTGGTTACTGTATGTTCTTCGGTGTAATAACTTGAAGCACCGTAAAGCGGTGCTCCTTTCAATTCAATCCGAAGTATGATGTTGCTGTTTGCAAGTACTTCCCCGGCATTGTTGCGGGCAACAGCTTGGTATTTCATACCGGCAGGTACACTTTGTGCGAACATTCCCGTGAGTGCTGTAAATACGATGGCGAGAAGTAAAATTATTTTTTTCATGTAAATTTTGTTTTGGGTGTAAGGGTTAGTTTACTTTGATAATTTTAAATATGTTGGTAAGATTTCCATTTGTATCAAACAGGCTGAGGTAATAATTACCTGCAATAATTGCCTGCACCGGAATTTTTATCGTATTTATTTTTGCTGAAACCGTTCTTTTAAGAAGAATTATGCCGTTTACATCAGATAAAACCATTTTTATAGTTTCTGATTTTATCAACGCAAAATCTACATTTATAAAATCTTGCACAGGGTTTGGGAAGATGTGAACGGAACCGATCTTGATATCACCATCTTTAAACAATTGTTTTGCAATTGTAGGTTGTTGATAACCTGCGGTGTACATTTTATCGTAAATTGAAGTTGTGCCGGTAGAAAATTCACCGAGCGTCCATTCAAGTTCAATGTTATTGAACTTACTTACCCCTCCGCCGGCAGCAATAACAGTTGGACTAAAATTTACTTGTGCATTGCTGACTGAAACTACCAAGGCAGCTAAAATAAGCATATAGATTTTGCTCATAAACGTTGGTTTATTACATTTAAACAGATGATAATACAGGTGTGTAGGGAATCTTAACGATTCAATGGGGTTTGATAGAAAACAAGGGTTTTCGGACGGCTTTTGTAAGGATGAGCATTTGAATTAATGTGAAGCTTCAATGCGATTGGAAATGTAAACTAAATAATAAAATTTACAAATCCAAAAAAATAAAAATATCTTTTACGTTGAATATAACTCGCCTGTAATGTCCAATATGGCTCACAGTGTATTTTTTATATTTCTAAACCTTAAATTTTTTCATCGAAAATACTTTCCAACCTTAATTGCGATCAATTATATTTGCGATCTTTCTCAAACGGGGAATTAGCTCAGTTGGTAGAGCGCTTGCATGGCATGCAAGAGGTCAGCGGTTCGAACCCGCTATTCTCCACTAAAATTATGCGGAACTCTTGTTTCCGCATTTTTATTTTTGTAAAGAAGTAAATTTATCAACTTTATATTTCGTTTTATAAAACGATTTTTTTTAAAATTTTTTGTTATGAATAAATTAGAAGTCTGGCAAAGAGGGCCTTTAAAAAATATACCTGCGTTATTACAACCGGTAGCACATGCTTTATTGCAGGCAGAAGAAGAAGTGGAGGAGCTGTTGATTGATTTTAATAATGAAATGTTATGGGAAAGACCTGCAAACGTAGCTTCGCCTGCTTTTCATCTACAACATTTATCGGGTGTATTGGACAGAGTTTTTACATACGCACGAAATGAACAACTCACAGATTTTCAACTAAAACAATTATACGATGAAGATTTACAAACACAAGATAATGTTGGCATAAAATCCCTTTTAGATAGATTTAAACGCCAGATACAAAGTTCGATGATACAATTACAAAATACAAAGGAAGAAAATTTAAAGGAATACCGGGGCGTTGGCAGAAAGCAGTTACCCTCTACAGTTATTGGTTTGCTTGTGCATGCTGCTGAGCATACTATGCGTCATATTGGGCAGTTAAGTGTCACCATTAAAATATTAAAATCAGCTTCACGGTAAAACGATTTGGCAATAAATTAATAATCTTTCAAATTTTATCCATGCTTTCCAACGATCCATTACACGGTAAAACTTTGCAATTTATTTTAAAAGAACTTGTACATCATTTTGGCTGGGAGCACCTGGCCGCAGAAATAAATATTAATTGTTTTAAAACGAACCCAAGCATAAACTCATCTCTCAAATTTTTACGTAAGACAGCATGGGCACGAAAAAAAGTAGAGGATTTTTATCTTGATACCCTTGCATAGTATTTCCAAATTGTGACCAAAATATTTTTTTCAATTAATAATATTTTAATAACTTTATTTCAACGATTACTAAAGGCAATTTAAAATTTTTAACGGTTGAATTTACAGGCAAAAGATATATTGTTTCTCCAAAACCGAGTTGCATACGTACGAGACGAACTTGCCTATAAAAAATTATATTTTCATTTTTATACTTCCTTACATCGTTTTAGTTTAAGCATTGTAAAAGATTTTGAAGTGGCAGAAGAGATTGTTTCTGATACGATGATGAAAATTTGGGACATGGGCAATAAACTTGCAACGATAGAAAAATTGGATGCCTATCTGTTTACTTCTATAAAAAATGCCTGTTTTACTTTCCTGTCAAAAAAGAAACTGGAAACAGCTGATATTGATACTGTGGCATCACATACCATTTCAGATTGTGAAAATCCTGAAACGTTACTGATGGTTTCAGAAATGGAAAAAAAAATAAATAGTTGCGTTAATGAACTACCACCGCAATGTGTAATGGTTTTTAAACTTATAAAAGAAGAAGGGTTTTCTTATAAAAAAGTATCGGGTATTCTTGAAATCTCCCAGAACACGATAGAAACCCATATGAGAATTGCGCTGAAAAGAATAAGAGCTTCCCTTAATAATTATTTGTCAGAAAAAATAAAATAAAAATCTTTCTTTCTCTTCACGGTAAATATATTTTATTCAGTCTTAGTTCTAATAATGAATAATATTACCGAAAATCAATTTTACGATCTGCTTTCTTTAAAACTTTCCGGCGACGCCAGTAAAGATGAACTTCAATTGCTACAGCAGCAACTGGAAGCAAATCCGCAATGGCAGTTCTTATACGATCAAATGTTGCAGGCAGGCAGTGTTTATCCATCAGATAATATAGAACAGGCTTATGCAGCACATATAGTTAAAATGCAGTTGCAGGGAAAACTGGATAATGAAAATGTGCAGGAGGAAGAAGAAGCAAAAAAATCTTATAAAAGACTTTTTTATTCAATGGCAATTGCTGCATCTGTTATTGGATTTTCATTTTTTATTTATTTGAAAACATTTACTAAGGAGGCTATTAAAAACTCATTAAATGAAGTTGCTACAAAAAAAGGGTCCAAATCTTTTATAAAATTGCCTGACGGAAGTCAGGTGTGGCTTAATGCAGACAGTAAACTAACTTTTAAAGAAAACTTTGGCGATAAAACAAGAGAAGTTTCTTTAAATGGGGAAGCTTTTTTCGATGTATTTCATGATGCTGAACATCCTTTTATTATTCATACCGGCAAGGTAGATGTAAAGGTACTTGGCACGACATTCAACATACGAAATTATGCACTGGATAAGACAATGGAAGCTACACTTATTAAAGGTAAAATTGAAGTTACTTTAACCGACAGGCCCGATGAAAAAATATTTATTCATCCCCAGGAGAAAATAATTATTTCAAAAGAAAGTGGTCTCCTCGTTAACAATAAAATTAAATCAGTTAATGGACTTGCCGTTATTAACAAATTCATACTTACTACTGTTACCCTTAAAGACACATTAATTGCAGAAACCGCCTGGATGAAAGATAAAATGGTTTTTGTGAACCAGTCGCTGGAATTAATAGCAGAGGAGCTGGAAAGAAAATTTGCTGTAATCATAGTGTTTAAAAATAATACAGTAAAGCAATACAGATACACCGGGGTATTTGAAAAAGAAACTGTCAGTGAGATTTTTCATATCATTCAACTTTCCCGAAAAATAAATTATACCATCAATGATAAAACAATAACCATTAATTAAATAAAAATAATAACCTAAAAGTGGGTTAAGAATAAAACCCTCTTTTACCAAAGCTATTAATCAATAAAGATTGAATATTTTTTCATAAAACCTAAACTTAACGAATGAAAAAAATTGCACAGTACGGGCGATTAAACCATGTCTTTACTAAAAAAACATTGCTTATTATGAAAATTTCTACACTTCTTCTTTTTCTTGCGTTGCATGTATCAGCAAAAGATTATGCGCAGCAAAAAATTACACTTAATGTAAAAAGCACTTCATTTAAATCAGTATTGAAAACGATTGAAAAACAAACTACTTACCGTTTTTTTTACAGTGATGATGTTGTAGCCGGAAACAAACCGGTAAGCATTGTGGTAAACGATGCATCTATTGAAAAAGTAATGGAGTTATTACTTGAAAACTCTTTACTTACCTGGAAGCAGATGGACGCTGATAAAATAATAATAGCTGCTGTTACAAAAATTGATTATCCTGTAAAAGCAGTACCAGTTTCAGGTACAGTAAAAAACAGCAAAGGAGAATTATTATCAGGTGTTACCATAAAAGAAATCGGTACAAATAATAATGTGCAAACCGAAGCCGATGGTACATTTTCAATTAATGTAAAAGATAACAATGCACGTTTAGAAATATCTATTGTGGGGTACGCAACTCAACAGGTAACTGTAAAAAATACTGCCAGGATAGATGTTATCATGGTAGAGCAAACAAAAAGTTTAGATGAAGTGGTGGTGGTTGGATATGGTACAAGAACTAAACGTAGTATTTCAACTTCAATATCTTCCATTAACGCTAAAGAAATAACTGCCGCACCGGTTGCAGATGCAGCACAGGCATTGCAAGGTAGAGTTGCCGGTGTTACTATTACACAAAGCAGTGGTGCGCCCGGGGGAACGGGTGGTTCGCAAATAAGAATTAGAGGTATTTCTTCTTTAAATCTTACCAATAATCCGTTGATAGTGGTTGATGGCTATCCACTTCCTGATCTAGGTGCAGATAATATTTTAAACTCATTTGGTACGGGTGAAATTGAAAGGATCGATGTTTTAAAAGATGCTGGTGCCACAACAATTTATGGAGTTAGAGGATCTAATGGCGTTATTGTTATTACAACAAAAAGAGGTAAAGCAGGCAAATCAAATTTTAGTATAGATGTGTATAGAGGTTTACAAGAGGCTTGGCGCTTACCTACTATGCTTAACGCAAGAGAATATGCCATTGCAAATACAGAAGCAAGAGTGGCAAGTGGTCTTGCACCTATTCCTAAACTTTTAGACCCCACCGTGATAGAAGGAAAATATGGAAATGGAAACAGCTGGTTAGGAAATATATTTAGGCGTTCAGCTATTCAAAACGTTACCATGAATGCATCTGGCGGTTCAGAGAATGCGCAATATTTATTTTCTGCGGGTTATTTAAAGCAAGATGGGATTATTTATAAAACGGATTTTGAGCGTTTTAACCTGAGGTTTAATGGGGATGTAAAAGTTAACAGTAGAATAAAATTTGGTAACTCTCTATCTCTTAGCAAATACATTGAGCATGGTACTGATACTTATACCCCATTTAACAGTAATGTTATACTAGCCCTGACCGCACCTCCTACAGTTCTTCCACGTAACCCAGATGGTACGTATGCAGGTGGCTTAAGTGAAGACAGTTATGCCGAACCAAACCCGATATACAATTTGGAAGTGCCTAAAAATAAGAATGTAAAATACAGGGCTACAGGAAATATTTTTGCAGAAATAGAATTGCTTAAAGGCCTAAAATTCAAAACCATGTTTGGTGGCGATTTTACCATTCAGGAAATTACCAGTTTTAATGTTGCAACCCCTTCAACCGGTGGAAGGCCAATTACTTTATCTAGTTATTTTACTCAAAAAAGTCTAAACCCAGATTATTTGGCTGAGTATACTTTAACCTATGATAAAGTGATTGCTACTAAGCATAAGCTGAATGCTATTGTTGGTTATACTTTTCAGGAAAGTAGGTATTCTTATGTTAATGGCTCTCGTGGTAATGGTACTTTTACACAGAATGTACCCGGTCTAAACAATACCATATTTACGCCCCTCGACATTTCACAAATTGGAAATGGTGCAGAAGATGGAATCTCCGGAAGATTAGCTTCCTATATTTCCAGGTTAAATTATGATTATGACAACAGAGGTTTTTTAGGTCTTTCGGTTAGGCGAGATGGTAGCGATAAATTTGGTCCCGGTAATAAATTTTCAAATTTTTACGCCGTTTCAGCTGCATGGCGTTTAACAGAGGAACCTTTTTTAAAAAATGTTCGTTGGTTAAACGAATTGAAAGTTAGAGGTAGTTTTGGGAACGTAGGTAACCA
>JAYUZL010000231.1:0-5063 GCA_043751875.1 Ferruginibacter sp. | reverse complement strand
TAAAAATATTGGAACACTTGCTGCGGGTTTTAAGGCTTTACCTTTAAAAAATCCTGCTATAAAACCTGTTTTATTCGAAGAAATAAAAGTGAGTGACATACCGCAAATTGTGCATTGGCCAATGGATGGTGGTGCGTATGTAACGCTGCCGCAAGTGTACACAGAAGATATTGACAAGCCGGGAATAATGAACGGTAATATGGGAATGTATCGTATACAACTTTCAGGAAATGATTATATAAAGGATGAAGAAATTGGTTTGCATTACCAGCTGCATCGTGGTATCGGCGTGCACCAGACAAAAGCAAATGCAAAAGGGGAGGCTTTAAAAGTTAGTGTTTTTGCAGGTGGTCCACCATCGCATTCCGTGGCCGCAGTTATGCCTTTACCCGAAGGTTTGGGGGAAGCAACTTTTGCAGGTGCATTAGGTGGCAGGCGTTTTCGCTATACTTATAAAGATGGTTTTTGTGTGAGTACCGATGCAGATTTTGTAATTACTGGAATTGTAGAACCGCAACAAAATAAACCGGAAGGTCCGTTTGGCGACCACCTGGGTTATTATAGTTTGCAACACGATTTTCCATTAATGAAAGTGCACAAAGTATATGCACGCAAAAATGCGATTTGGCCTTTTACGGTAGTTGGCCGACCGCCACAGGAAGATACCAGTTTTGGTCAATTAATTCATTCTATTACAGGCAGTGCTTTGCAAAATGAAATACCCGGACTGATAGAAGTAAATGCGGTTGACGCTGCAGGTGTCCATCCGCTATTACTTGCTATTGGCAGCGAACGTTACACGCCTTACACGCCTGCAACACAGCCTGCCGAAATTCTTACAATTGCCAATCATATTTTAGGAACAGGACAGTTAAGTCTGGCTAAATTTTTATTTATTACAGCTGATGCTGCTAAAAGTATTGACACGCATGATATAGAAAAATATTTCACTTTTTTACTGGAAAGAATAAACTTAAAAAGAGATATTCATTTTTATACAAACACTACCATTGATACCCTGGATTATTCCGGTACATCCATTAACAGCGGCAGCAAAGTAGTGTTTGCCGCAAATGGTGTTGTAAAAAGAACATTGGGTAAAACGTTACCGAATTGCATTGTTCAATTCGGTGGAAAATTAATAATGCCCGGTGTTGTGGCCATACAAACAAATCCATTTACATCTTATAGCCAAGCTCATAAAGAACTTGCAAATATTAATGAACAACTAAAAAGTTTTGAAGCCGAACTGGATCCGTTTCCGGTAATTGTTTTGTGCGATGATGCAGCATTTACTGCAGAAAAACTGAATAATTTTTTATGGGTTACTTTCACACGTTGTAATCCATCGCATGATATTTATGGGGTAAACAGTTTTACAGAAAATAAACATTGGGGATGCAGTTCTGTAATATTTGATGCGAGAATAAAACCTCACAATGCACCGGTTTTGGTTTTAGATGAGAAAGTTGAAAGGAGAGTAGATGAGATTTTGGCAAATTATAATATTAGCAAATAGGCAAATGTGCAAAATGAACGCTGCGAAAACTCTTTCACCTCATTTTCTCAGCGAAGAATATAACCGGTAATTAAAAATTAATTATGAAAGTATCTTATCTTTTTGTAACCTTATTTTTTTTACAAAGTTGCAAGTCACAAAGCGTAATAAGGCTGCCTGAAAATAAAGACAACAATACGTTGCTCTGGGAAATATCCGGTAATGGTTTAAAGCAGCCGAGCTATATGTTTGGTACGTTTCATATTTTGTGTAAAGATGATATACAGTTTAGTGCAAATTTGCAAACGGCATTAAAGGCCTCGCAGGAGGTGTATTTTGAAATGGATTTAGATGATCCTAAAAATACTTTGGGCGGCATGTTTTTTATGAATATGAAAGATAAAACCTTAAATGATTTATATACAGCGGAAGAACTGCAAAAGATTTCTAAATTTTACAAGGATTCACTTAAAATGAACCTAAGTTATTTTAATAAAATGAAGCCAATGATGCTGGCTGCGTTGCTTTACCCACGTATGATGCCATGCAAAACCCCAAGCGGTGTGGAAATAGAATTAATGTCAATTGCAAAAAAAGAAAAAAAGGAAATTTATGGTTTTGAAACGATTGAATTTCAATCTTCCGTATTTGACAGTATTCCTTACAATGTACAAGCAAAAGATTTATTAAAGAATATTGACAGCATGGGCAAATACAAGGTATACTTTAATAGAATGGTGAATACTTACAAGAATCAACAGACAGATAGTTTAGTAGCAATAGTAAATGACAAAACATTTTCAGATGGAGAAAATAATGATGCTCTCTTAAAAAACAGGAATGTAAACTGGATAAAACAACTTAAAACTATTTTGCCAAAAAATAATATTTTTATGGCTGTTGGTGCTGCTCATTTATTTGGGAAAGACGGCCTGATAGATTTGTTGAGGAGAGAAGGTTACACGGTTAAAGCAATTGAAAATAAATTGAAATGATTGTTTGCTATATTAGCGTTATGTAAAGTGAAAATATTCCTGCCAAAAGCGCCCACAACATCTTTTAAAAGCTAATTTTAAAATTAAAATCCGGTATTAATTTGATGAATAATATCTCTGCAAATAATATTAAAATTGTAGAATGCCCAAGAGATGCGATGCAGGGCTGGTCTCGTTTTATACCGACTGAGAAAAAAATTTCATACCTCAATAATTTATTGAAAGTAGGATTTGATACAATAGATTTTGGAAGTTTTGTTTCGCCCGTTGCCATTCCTCAAATGGCAGATACAAAAGATGTGATTGATAACCTTGAAACAAAATCGAGCAATACAAAACTGTTGGCCATTATTGCTAACCAGCGTGGCGCAGTTGATGCTGTAAAATTTGAAAATATTAATTATCTCGGCTTTCCGTTTTCTATTTCAGAAACTTTTCAGCAGCGAAATACAAACTCCTCAGTTGACGAATCGCTAAAGAGAGTAGTAGATATTCAACAGCTTTGTGTGCAGAATAATAAAACATTAGTAGTATATATTTCTATGGGTTTTGGGAATCCTTATGGTGATGAATACAGTGAAGAAATTGTAATTAAACGCACTAAACAGATTGAAGAAATGGGTGTAAAAATTATCTCCATGGCTGATACGGTCGGCTTAGCAACAGCAAAGGAAGTAAATGTTTTAATGGAACATATGATTCCACTATTTAAAAATATTGAATTGGGTGTTCACCTGCATTCTGCTCCTGAAAACCGAATTGAAAAACTGGAAGCAGCTCTAAATTCAGGTTGTAAGAGATTTGATTCAGCATTAAAAGGAATTGGCGGATGTCCAATGGCAGGTAATGATTTGGTTGGCAATATGGATACAGAAACAATGCTGCATTATTTTAAAGAGAGAAATGAACACTTTGATCTTGATGAAGCCGCTTTGCAGGAATGCAGTAAAATGGCAAGCCAAATTTTTATATAGATGCGATGTTAGCTCCTTTTATTAAATTTTTTCTTTTATGCAATTTCGCTCAGAATTTACTCCAAAATCTTTTCGTTTAAAAATAAAAATTTCAGATTTTTTGCTGTTGGTAGGTTCTTGCTTCACAGAACAAATTGGTAAAAAATTGGCAGCCCATAAATTTAAAACTATTGAAAACCCCAACGGTATTTTATTTAACCCGGTAAGTATTGCAAAAGCAATAAAAAATTATACAAACGAAAAGCTGTTTAATGAAAATGATTTGTTCTTTTTCAATGAATTATGGGCAAGCAGAGAACACCATACAAGATTTTCTCATCCTGAAAAATTACAGGCTTTACAAAATATCGATGCGGAGCATAAAGCTGCTGCAGGTTTTATAAAAACGGCTGACTGGATTTTGATTACCCTTGGTTCTGCTTTTGTATATGAATGGAAAGATTCAATCCAAAAAAGTAATTACGAAAATGTTGCAGCTAACTGCCATAAAATTCCTACCGATAAATTTAACCGCAGGTTGCTTAGTCCTTTAGAAATTGTGAATGTTTTAAAAGAAATGCAGGAGTGTGTGCTTAGAGTAAATGCAAAGGCGAAATTTATTTTCACCATCAGTCCTGTAAGGCACTTAAGAGAAGGTTTTATAGAAAATAACAGAAGTAAAGCTGCACTTATCCAAGCTGTACATGAGCTAACAAACGACAGTAATCTCTTTTACTTTCCTGCTTATGAACTTGTAATTGATGACCTAAGAGATTACCGATTTTTTGCTGAAGACCTTGTCCACCCAAATTATGCAGCCACTAATTACGTTTGGGAAAAATTCGTACCAGCTGTCATAGATGATTCATCACAACAAATCATGAAGGCAATAAATGAAATTAATGCTGCTGTAAATCACAAACCATTTAATCCGTCATCATTATCACACAAAAAGTTTTTACAAACAAACTTAGAAAAAGTTATACTACTTTCTCAAAAATATCCCAATCTCGATTTTTCTACTGAATTGCAATTTTTTAATGAATTCTATCACCTCTGACCTCAACGCTGTTCATCAGTTCTTTTTCAAAAGCCAGCCATGCTGCCCATCTTTTTCTTACCATTTCTTTTGGTAAATAATGTTCAGCAAGGTTTATAAACATGGTGTAATGTCCGGCTTCACTTTCCATAAATATCCTATAAAATTTACGCATGTACTCATCATCTAAACCTTCGCTTAATCTTTTAAACCGCTCGCAACTTCTTGCTTCTATCAATGCCATAATAAGCATTTGGTCTAAAAAATGCTGATCTCTGCTCCCGCCTTTAATTATGAACCTGAGCAATTCATTTACATAAACATCTTTTCGCTGCCTCCCTAACACTAGATTTCTTTTTTTTAATTCTGCCAGTACCTGCCTAAAATGTCCCCATTCTTCTGTAACAATAGGACTCAATTCTTCAACCAGTAATTCTTTTTCTGAATTTTTTTGAATAAGTGTAATGCAGGTTGTTGCAGCCTTCTGTTCGCAATAAGCATGGTCAGTCAGTATTTCTTCCAGCTGCATTTCTGCAAGGTTTACCCAACGAGGATCTGTAGGTAATTGCAATCCAAGA
>JAYUZL010000230.1:0-5799 GCA_043751875.1 Ferruginibacter sp. | reverse complement strand
TTTTCCAAATTTTTGAACCCTTTCCTGTACACCCTTCATTTCTTCTACCACAGAATTTTTAATGCTGTTCATATCTACTTTTTCACCTTTCATTTCCAGCTTTTCGGCTGTAGTTTTAGCCTCAGGCAATACAAGCCATAATATTATATAGATAAACAAAGCACCCGGACTGAAACTGAAGAAATTAAAATCTCCAAAATTGCCAAAATTGCCAAACCTGTTTTTACTTACAAAAGACAACAATGGGAGCAAAAAAAGCACTCTTGGTATCCATGCATTTATTCCCAAATAATGTCCAATACCGCTGCAAACACCGGCAATGTATTTTTCATCATTGTCTCTGTACAATTTTTTTCTTCTGCTTCCAATTACAGTAGTAGCGCTGCTGGGCACAGCTATCCATAAAATAATGTAGGGGATAAAACCTATACCGAATGAAAACAGCAATACAAGAAATATAATTCTTACTATTACTATATCTATATCGAAATAATTGGCAATTCCGCTACACACTCCACCTACCAGTTTATGGTTTTCGTCTCTAAACAATCTTCTTTTTCCGGAAGTATTTGTAGAGGATGGCTGCTGCTGTTGCGTATTTGGTTCAGCGGAATCTGTGTTGCCAGTTGTGGTTGAAGGATCTGCATCATCAAAGTCTTCGGGCCTGCCAATACTTTTTATGATGGCATTTACATCTTCATCTGTTATGCAAACTGCACCTGCTTTTATTCTTTCCTGAAATAACTCTCCAATACGATTTTCTATATCGTTTATAATTTCATCCTTACCATCTTCCAAAGAAAAATGGCGAGATAAACTATCTACATAAGCTTTTAAAATATCGTAAGCAGATACTTCTATTGGAACTACCCTGCCTTGAAAATTTATGTTTATTACCTGTTTCATGATGTAATAATTGTGTTGTTAAGGTTGTTGTTGAGGTTGTTTTTTTATTTGGTTAATGCTGCCACTGCGTTGGCAAGTTCGCTCCAGGTGGCTTCAAGCTCTTTGTAAAAGTCTGCACCCTTTTCTGTTAGCATAAAATACTTTCGGGGCGGTCCACTGTTGCTTTCCACCCACCGGTAAGTAAGCAATTCTGCATTTTTTAATCTTGTGAGCAAAGGATACAGGGTGCCTTCAAAAATGTTGAGGTTGGCCGCTTTCATTTTATCAATAATATCTGAGGGGTAAGCTTCTCCCTGTTTTATTACCGATAATATGCAAAACTCCAAAACCCCTTTGCGCATCTGGCTTGCTGTGTTATCAATATTCATATCATTAAAATTTTATGGTTTCTATTTTCCCATTTTGATAAAACAAAGATAGGTTTAGTTTGGTACTATGTAACACATAATACCTTTTATTTTATGGTAGTCGGTGATGTAATTTTCTAACATATTGATAATAAGCATATTAGGGGGAGCTTTTTTACTTATATTTTGATGAGTGGAAAAAATAACTCTACAAATGGTAGGAGAACAGTATTTTTTGCATCTAAATTTTATATACTCCTTATCTTTACTATAGTTCATTAACACAGCGGCATTAAAAGCCAGGATATTTATTGTAGATTTTTATTTAATACACTTCCCCAATAAGATGCTTTACGAACTTAAGCATTCTCCATTTTTAGTGATGAAGCCAGCCTTCATTTCCGCACTCATTTATTAAAACAACATATTTTGTTATTTACAGACTTAAATCTTATTAAGCCCATCCTCGATGCGCTTGATACCGAAGGCTATACAAAGCCTACACCCATTCAACAAGGCGCCATTCCTTTTATACTGGCAGGCAGAGATCTGCTTGGTTGTGCACAAACCGGTACCGGTAAAACCGCAGCGTTTGCAATACCAATGTTGCAACTTTTAGCAAAGCCAAAAACAATGCAAAGTGCAGGGCAACGCCCAATTCGTGCGCTTATTCTTACACCAACAAGGGAACTCGCCATACAAATCCAGGAAAGTTTTAATGCTTACGGCGCAAATATCCGTTTAAGAAATCTGGTAATTTTTGGTGGCGTAAACCAAGGACCACAGGTAAGTGAACTCAAAAGAGGCGTTGATATTTTAGTTGCAACTCCCGGCAGGTTATTAGATTTGATGAACCAGGGTTTCATCAACTTAAGAGAAGTAGAAATTTTTGTATTGGATGAAGCTGACCGTATGTTAGATATGGGTTTTGTGCATGATGTAAAAAGAGTAATTACAAAGTTGCCCGCAAAAAGGCAGACGCTTTTTTTCTCTGCAACCATGCCAAAGGAAATTCAATCGTTGGCAAACAGCATTCTTACCAATCCTGAAAAAGTAGAAGTAACACCTGCTTCCTCCACAGCAGAAACCATTACACAATCGCTTTACTATGTTGAAAAACAAAACAAGGCCTCCTTACTTAAATTTATTTTATCAGACGCAGGCATTGAAACTGCATTGGTTTTTACCCGTACCAAACATGGTGCAGATAAAGTAGTAAAAGACCTTGTAAGGTTGGGTATAAGTGCTGAAGCCATCCATGGCAACAAATCTCAGAATGCAAGGCAAAGAGCTCTTGCTAATTTTAAAAACAGGTCTACCAGAATATTAGTTGCAACCGATATTGCTGCAAGAGGTATAGATGTAGATGACCTTACGCATGTAATTAATTATGAGTTACCCGATATTGCTGAGACTTACGTTCACCGTATAGGCCGAACAGGACGTGCAGGTGCAAGTGGTATTTCGTTTTCGTTTTGCGAAGCAGAAGAAACAGAAGCATTAAGGGATATTCATAAATTGATTGGCAAACAAATTCCATTAAACAGCAACCACCCTTACCATGTCACATTTAACGGCATACAAGGCAGACCTAAACAACAGGCAAGACCACAACGTAGTTTTGGTGGCGCTCCAAGAGGTGGCAATAGCCAAGGCAGGCCAAAACAATTTGGCAGCAATGAAGGTCAAAGAAGTTTTAGCAGGGGAAGATAATTTTTTTATAAATTTTTATAGATAGTAAGATTCGGCTTTAAAAAAGCCGGGTCTTTTTTATTGCGATAAAAGTAAACGTAAGGGGGTAAAAATAATTTGACTGTACATTTGTATAAACCTTTTTCATGATTCCATATAACCAGAAAAATCCGTTTCTATATATTTTTAAAATTTACAAGGGAGATACTTTTCGCAAGCTTTTTCCTTTTTTAATTTTGTACTGTATTTATGCAGGCGGCGTGGCTTATTTTGAACTTGAGTACAGACATATAACTGAAAACAGTTCGTTAAAAAATATTGATGTAATGCACGGTTTGCTAGGTTTTGCTATCTCTATATTGTTGGTATTTCGTACAAATTCTGCTTACGATAAATGGTGGGAAGGTAGAAAATTGTGGGGTAACCTAACTAACAACAGCAGAAACCTTGCAATGAAATTAAATGCCATTTTGCCTGCACACGAAGAAGATGACCGTCTTTTTTTTAGAAAAATAATCCCTGCTTATGCGCTTGCGCTGCACGATCATTTAAAAGCAGAAAGCACAGCAATGGCCCTCTTTAAACAAGAAATACATACACCTAAATCTGTTGAGATTGATGAGAAAAAACACATACCCAACCAAATAAGTACATTAATTTATATGCGTGTAAACAATCTTTTAAAACTAAAAAAAATTAGTGGGGAACAACTCATTTTCTTAAACAACGAACTACAGTCTTTTACAGATATCTGTGGTGCTTGTGAACGAATAAAAAACACACCAATACCTTTTTCATACAGCACATTTATAAAAAAGTTTATTTTCATTTATGTAATGACATTGCCCTTTGGCTATGTTTTTAACCTCGGCTACTTAGTTATACCTGTTGTTGCATTTGTTTTTTACGTACTCGTAAGCTTAGAGCTTATTGCAGAAGAAATTGAAGATCCTTTTGGTGAAGATGACAATGACCTCCCTACAGATTTGATGGCAAAAAACATTAAAAAAAACGTCGAGGAAATTATGTAAAAATGTTGCATCATTTTTGCAGTTATCTTAAAAAAAATACAATATGGATTTTAATAAATTAACACCCGAAGAGGAATATGTAATTGTAAAAAAAGGTACAGAAAGGCCTTTTACAGGCGAATACAACGATAACAAAGTACAAGGCGTGTACCATTGCCGCCGTTGCGATGCAGCACTTTATATTTCAAAAGATAAATTTGACAGCCATTGTGGATGGCCAAGTTTTGATGATGAAATAAGTGGTGCCGTAAAAAAAGTGCCTGATGCAGATGGAAGAAGGGTGGAAATAGTTTGCAACAAATGCGATGCACATTTGGGACATGTATTTACCGGAGAAAGATTAACAGAGAAAAATACAAGGCATTGTGTGAACTCTATTTCATTAAAATTTGTACCAACACAGGGTTAATTAAGCTTATGGAAAAGTGTACTCAACAACATTGAATACACTTTTTTCTTTTATTTATTTGGTAGTTATTATCGAAGCGATATTTGCGAAATATTGTAAACAATGATTTCGGGCTTTTCTTTAAACAAAATCACCCTTCCCATCACACACATCTTTTTCCTTCAAATGTAGCTCAGGGGAATAGCCCATTTTAATTCTTACTTCTCCGGGTATCATAATTGTTAACAGACTTGCCGGGTAAGCTGCACCCATATTTAATAAAGTTGGAGAGACTTTAGATGTTTTAAAAAATCGACCACCATAAATTTTATCACATACCCTTATACTGTTGCCCACGTTTTTTGCAGCCTGCTCGTCAGAGAGCGTTTGTGCAGATACAACACAATAAGAAAATGTAGACAGTAAAAACGTGAATAATTTCTTCATAGTAATAATTAAACACATAAAATATGAAAAATATTTGGTATCGATTTCTTTAACATACAGATCAAACTGTTGCCTTTTCTACAGCAAAGGCATTTCCTGATAAAACACGGAATACCATACACCATTTCTTTTCACATAAGTAGCCGATGCTGCAATTTCAGGTATCCACTTGTCGCCTTCGGCACCGGTAACATCCTGTAATACATGATAGGTAATAATTGCCACATTTTCAGTAATTGGCTTAACATTAATATTAGATAAATGATAGGATGTGAAGGTCGATTTTCTTAAAAGATTTATTACGTCGCTTGGCTGCATATTTCCTGTTACAAAATATCCGACATAATCATCAGCAAGTATTTCACGCAATTTATCAAGCTGTTTTGTTTTTGAGTATTCCCAAACACTAATTTCCCGTGAAGTAATTATTTTACCATCCTCTTTCGACATTTGCGGTAGTGTCTGTTTTTGAATTGTTGTTGTGGTATTTGTTGATTGTTGGCACTGCGCCATTAAGAGAATAATAGTTCCTGAAAATAGAATTGCTTTGTATGAAGCCATAATATTGGTTTTTAATTGAAAATAATAATTACATAATAGTATAACAATTATACTACCACAAATTAAACTAATAACAACATAAAAGTTATCCATATAATGTGCATTTACTAAGTGGAAAACTAATTTTTTGGCTACATCCTTTATCTATATTGCATCTAACTGTTTGTAAACACTGTGTGAAAAACTAATAGAAATATTTATATAAAATGATTAGTAATATTGTTTTCAGAGAGTACGATAAAGTACGATTGGAGATACCGTAACCCACCAACATTACTGATTACTTTTTGCAACCAAAACATTTCAAATTTTGTATAGGATGATAACTGAACCGCTTTTAGCTGATAATAAAGACCGCTTTGTACTTTTCCCAATTAAGCACCAGGATATATGGCAGATGTACAAACAGGCGGAAGCAAGTTTTTGG
>JAYUZL010000229.1:0-3223 GCA_043751875.1 Ferruginibacter sp. | reverse complement strand
ATTTCCAACAGAAATTAACATTATTGCAACGCCTAACCAAATCGCTTTTTCGGCAAAAAGAGCTGCAAGAAAATAAGATGTCCAACCCATAACTACATTGACATAAAAAGCAGACTTCGTATTCAGCGGATAGCGGTCAGGTATTTCACTTTTATATAAAACCGTATTCAACATTCCTGGAAATGTCCCCACAATTCTATATTCTTCTAATTGATGAAAAAAAAGCGACACTAAACTTAGCCACATTAAAAGTTGATAGTTGGACAATGTCTTAAAGTTTAAATAGATAAATGTCAAAACTATAATGGCTAAAAATCCGCCAATGTCGAACCAATGTTTTCTAAAAATATTCATATTCAGTTGTCAAGTGCTTTCATTTGCGATAAATGTCTGAATCTGCGCTTTGTTTGCATCTAACGTTTTGCATTGCCGAAGGGCAGGGAACCGATGCTGTTCCTGCCGGAACCAAAGCCAAATTAAAAATAAACCACATGATAAGGTCAAAAGCTAAATTGAAACCATCGTGCCCGGATCAAAGCTGATATGGAACTGCCGCCCATGTTCCAATGTTCCGCCCTGACTTTTGGCAATGCATAGTTGTGCGAAGGCTTTATTACCTACTTTTTGAACTTATTACTTTCTGGTCGTTCATATATGATCCTTCCGTCTACAATAGTCATTATACTAAGTGTTGAGGGCAATTGTTGAGGAGGTATGGTAAAAATATCCTGCGATAAAACAGCCAAATCTGCGAGCATTCCTTTAGCCAATGTTCCCTTCTCTTTTTCAGCAAACTCAGCATAGGCAGACCCACGTGTGTATGCAATAACCGCCTGTTCTCTTGTCAGGTTTTCTTTTGGGTTGGATTGCTGTGCGGTCATCATCAAAATATTTAGATAGGGGTTAATTAGCCCGTCTGGGGCAACCGCCATATGTATGCCCGTTGAATACCATTTCTGCAAAGGACTTTGCATACCATATTGCGGAGTATGCGCAATGATAATCCCCATATCGTTTGCCTCGTTTATTAATTCTTCAGACACCACTCTAACTCCATGTTCTATGCGTACCCGTTTTACTTTCCATTGGTTATCACTTGCCATTTGTTTCATCAGCCTCAACACAATCTTAGTAGAACTATCCCCTACAATATGCATCATTAATTGCCTGTTTGTAGAAAGCGCTTCCTTTAATATTTGTTTTAAAGTATCTATCGGATAATCTAACCTTCCGTACCAATTGCTTCTGTTTGGATAAGGCTTGGTCATTAATGCAGTTTGTTCATAAGGAGTTCCATCAATTATGTATTTAATGCCCGAGATATAGATAAGTGGCGTAATCTGTGGGTTTATATTGTTCCATTCTGTTAAACTTCTACCAAATGAAGTACTGCTTGGCATTGCAATTATTCTTGTTCTTACGGGCAAATTTGCTTTTGCAAAAAATTGTGTTGCTTGTTTGCCCGAAAAATTGCTGCACATATTCTGCACTGTAGTTATACCGAATGCAAGTTCTTCTTGTGCATGTAACTTAAGTGCTTTTAATATTTTATCCGGCTCAATTAGTGTTAATGCTCTCCATATAGGAAATTGAGCTCCCTCATATAAAGCACCCGTTAAATATTTTGTTTGGGGGGCACGCTCATACCAACCCGAAATCGGGTCTGTAGCTGTGTCGGAAATTTTTATTTCTTTTAATGCTTTACTGTTTACAATCGCTCCATGCCCCCACATAATTTGCAGCGCTATAGGATTGTTTGGTGCGATACTATCTAAAAGCTTTCTTCTGAATGTGATATCGTTAAATACGGTAAGACCAATTGTTCCCTGTATCCATTGATTAGGAGAAGCTAGCTTAACAAGTCTTACAAGAGAGTCAATTACTGCTATTCTCGAAAGCCCTGGCACAGAAAACTCTGTAAAGAAATATTGTCCAACAGGAGTTGGCCAAGCTAAATGGTCGTGAGCATCGTTAAAGCCGGGAACAACAGTCTTTCCCTTAAGGTTAATTAACTTGGTTTTTGCTGATGCATATTTTTGAATAAATTCATTACTGCCGACATTTAAAATTTTATTACCCTTAATGGCTAGTGCCTGTACAAAGAGCTGAGACGTGTCTGACGTAAAAATTTTCCCATTGGTCAGGATGATGTCGGCAGATTGAGCCGACGAATTAAAGCAAATAGTGCTTAAATTTAATAGCAGGAAAAAGAATAAGTTGTTTCCTCTATTTTTCATATAAATGTTTTACATTTTTTTAAAAAGTGTCACATAAGTTTTCGCACAACGTTAGGGCTTTGTAGCAGGTGTGGCATTAAAACTCCTATCCGCCCACAAATTCTGCTTGGCTTTTGATAAAGTTAAATAATAAGAATTAATGTTCAGCGATGTTTGTTCCGCCCGAACAAATGCTGTCATGTTGCTGATGCCGATTGTTACAACCTCAAGCCGCACCTTGCACAGTTCATGTTGGCGGCTGATTTTCTTGGTCGTGCACTTTATTGCTACACATTAAGAACTGGTACAAGCCCGTGCTTTTTAAATATCGTTTTAATTTTCTCAATATCAGGCGGTCCTCCTGCATTTACGATAATAGCAAGTTCTTTGAAATAGTCTGGTCCGATTAGTCCGGGTGTTGATACTGCTAATGCTTTAGCTTTTTGTTGGCTTAAGTTATTAAATCCGTGTATTACTCCTCTAGGAATAAAACAAGATTGCCCTTTTTCTAATTCTATGATTTCCTTGCCCACTGTGAAGGTCATAATACCTTCAAGTCCATATACAGTTTCGTCAAAGCTCTCGTGATAATGAGGCATAGGAACTTTAGCACCTGTTGGAACATAAAATTCGAACATTGTCAGCTGTCCATTTGTGTCTGAAGAGTCAAGAAGAAATTTGATTTCAAGTTGTCCTATCTTAATTATTTCGTTGTTGTTTTTCATAAGTTTATTTTCTTTTTTGTTTACTAAAATTTGTCAATTATATTTTTTGGACATCAGCTAACGTTAGGGCTTGGTAGCAGTTGTAGCATTAGAATATCTATCCCCATACAACTGCTGCTTGGCTTTTGATAAAATTAAATAATAAGAACTAATGTTCAGCGATGCTTTTTCCGCCCGAACAACTGCCGCTATAATGCTGATGTTGATTGCTACAACTTCAAGCCCCACTTGCACAAAACCCATCCTATGTTTGCAATTCAATAAATTTATACAGTATTTCAA
>JAYUZL010000228.1:0-2312 GCA_043751875.1 Ferruginibacter sp. | reverse complement strand
TTGCCTTTTTATCGTTGCACAAATATTTTACACAGTCTGCAAAAAAAGAAAGGGAAGAAAAAAAACAAATTAATCTGCAAAAATTAAAATCTACGGTAGATATTTCAACAACAAAAGGAAGTCATTTTGCTGAATTGTTGCAGGATGTTTTGCTGATGGTATTTGGTGTAACTATCGCCGGTTTTGCATTAAAATGTTTTATGGTACCCAATCGCTTTTTTGATGGCGGCGTCACGGGTATTTCTTTGTTGGTGCACGAATTGTACCATATCAATTTAACGGCTGTTATTTTGGTAATTAATATGCCTCTCATTATGGTAAGTTATTTTTCTGTAGGAAAAAGATTTGCCTTGAGAACTTTTATCAGTATTATTTTATTGGGTATTTGTCTTTACTACCTTCCGGAATATTCATTAACCAACGATAAGCTATTGATATCAATTTTCGGTGGCGTATTTCTCGGTATTGGCATCGGGCTCATAATGAGAGCCGGTGCAGCATTAGACGGTATCGAAGTTTTAGCATTGTACACCTTAAAACGTACATCTTTTACCATTACAGAAATTATTCTTGGTATTAACATACTCATATTTGCAGTTGCAGCATTTAAATTCGGTATAGAAACTTCTTTGTATTCAATACTCACATACTTTGCCGCAACCAGCACCATCAATTATGTGGTTGAAGGTTTACAGGCTTACACTGGCGTTACCATCATATCTGGCAGGAGCGAAGAACTAAAACACCAGCTTGTAAATAATTTAGGAAGAGGCATAACTGTTTACAAAGGTGAACGGGGATTTTTACCAGGCAAGTTTGAAGTAAGTTCTGAATGTGATATTATTTTTACTGTTGTTACACGTTTGGAAATGCGTAAATTAAAAAACCTTGTGTACAATGTAGATGCCAATGCATTTGTTTTTGCAAGTACCATCAAAGAAGCATCTGGTGGAATTATAAGAAGAAAGCAAGGGCATTAATGATAAAAAGAAAAATATCAGCTGTAACCATTAAGCAAATCACTACAGAGCTTTTTTTATGAAGCTGCAAATCGTTAAATTTGAAGTATGAAGAAAATAGTTATATTGTTATTCGTTATTGTAAGTGTAACTGCCTGCAACAACAACAACGCTAAAAGACCTGCAACGGCTGTAGAAACAGGAACTGAATTTATTCGTGCAACACTTGATGGTAATTTTAAAACTGCTGAGCCCCTTTTATTAAACGACCAGCAAAATGCTGCCATGTTTCAATCTTATAAAACTTATTACAATCGCCTTCCGGCAGAAAAGAAAGCTTCTTATAAAAAAGCCTCTTATACCATTAATACATTAAAAGAACAAAACGACTCCACCACCATTATAAATTACAGTAACTCTTACATGAAACAACCTATGAATATTATGGTACTCAAAAGGGATAATGTTTGGAGTGTTGATTTTAAATATACATCAGCTGATAGTTCATCAAACAATTAATATGATAAAGAGTTTTATAATGGTAGGCCTGGGTGGTAGTATTGGTGCTATGTTACGTTATTTTATAACGAATTCCTTCAAAACAAATAGCTTTCCATTTCAAACATTATTTATCAACATCATCGGTTGTTTATGTATAGGTATTATATTAGCATTAAGTCAAAAAACAAACCTGTTATCTAACGACGCAAAACTTTTTTTGGCAACCGGAATTTGCGGTGGCTTTACAACATTCTCTACCTTTAGTGCAGAAAATTTTCAGCTGATAAAATCCGGCGAATATGTTACTGCTGCTATTTATATTTTTACAAGTGTTGCTGTATGTATTGTTGCCACATTTGTTGGTTTTAAAATTTTAAACAATTAATTTATGTACGTATTACATCCATGGCATGGTGCGGAATATGGTTATGATGCCCCACAACAGGTAAATGCCTTAATAGAAATTCCTAAAGGCAGCAGCTGCAAATATGAAATAGATAAGCAAACAGGTTTATTAAAGCTTGATCGTGTAATATATTCTTCATTTCATTACCCGGTAAATTATGGTTTTATACCACAAACACTTGGTGATGATGGAGACCCACTGGATATATTGGTTTTGTGCAGTGAAAGTATTGCACCTTTATGCCTTGTAAAAGCCACTGTTATCGGCAACATGCAAATGATTGACAATGGCGAAAAAGATGATAAAATTATTGCAGTTGCAGCAAACGACCCTTCTGTAAACCACATTAAAAGCATTGAAGAATTACCGGAGCATTTTATAAATGTTTTAAAAAACTTTTTTGAACAATATAAGGTGCTGGAAAATAAAAAAGTGGAAATAGATGA
>JAYUZL010000227.1:0-4776 GCA_043751875.1 Ferruginibacter sp. | reverse complement strand
GTTTCCAATGCAGGAATAATGCCTTCCGTTTTGGACAAATGAAATGCTGCCTTTAACGCATCATCATCTGTAACGCTGATAAATTCTGCACGTTTTGTTTTAAATAAATTAGCATGCATTGGCCCGATTCCCGGATAATCCAATCCCGCTGAAATGCTGTGTGGTTCTGTAACCTGTCCATCTGCTGTTTGCATTAACAAACTTTTACTACCATGCAATATACCCGTTGTGCCTAATGCAGTTGTCGCTGCACTCATTCCGCTATCAACACCACAACCTGCAGCTTCAACAGCAATAATTTTAACTTTTTTATCTTCCAGAAAATGATAAAAAGCACCCGCAGCATTGCTACCGCCACCCACACATGCAATAACATAATCCGGCAATTCAGATCCTGTTTGCTTTTTTAATTGCTTTTTTATTTCCTTGCTTATTACACTTTGAAATTTTGCCACCATATCAGGATAAGGATGTGGGCCCACAACACTTCCAATTATATAATGTGTATCAGTAGGGTTATTTATCCAATCTCTTATAGCCTCGTTAGTAGCATCTTTGAGCGTTTTACTACCGCTTGTCGCAGGTATAATTGTCGCACCAAGCATTTTCATTCTTGCTACGTTGGGCGCCTGGCGTACAATATCTTTTTCACCCATGTAAACAATACACTCCAACCCTTTTAAGGCGCAAACTGTAGCAGTTGCAACTCCATGCTGACCTGCACCTGTTTCAGCAATAATTCTAGTTTTACCAAGTGCTAGCGCTACAAGTACCTGACCAATGGTATTATTAATTTTATGAGCCCCTGTATGGCACAGATCTTCCCTTTTCAGATAAATATTTGTATTAAATTCCTTGCTTAGATTTTCAGCAAAATACAGTGGCGTAGGCCTTCCTGCAAAATCTTTCAGTAAACTGTTAAATTCATTTTTAAACTTTTTTGTAGAAGAAATTTTTAAATAATTTTTCTTTAATGTTTCAATATTTGCATGCAGCATTTCAGGAATAAATGCTCCCCCAAATTCACCGTAGTAACCATTTTGGTCAGGTTCAGAAAATATTTTTTCTCTTTTACTTTGTCTCAATTTGTAATATTTAAAATTATGTTCTAATGTATTTTGTTAATTACAGTTCAATTTTTTCTTCATCGTTATTCAATTTCTTCTTCTCTAAATACTTGTTATTTTCCCCTTCCTCTGCAGAGAATAGGATGGACTTTTTACTTCATATTCTTCACAAAGCCCAGTACTAATCCCATGTCTTTTACTCCAGGTTCTTTTTCAAATTTGCTGTTTACATCAATTCCAAAAAAATCAGGATGTTTGAACTTTTTAACCATTGCAACATCTTCAGGACCAATACCCCCACTTAAAAAAAATGGTTTTTCAATTTTTAAATTAGCCAGTTTTTTCCAGTCAAATTTTTCTCCTGTACCGCCTTTACTGCCTTTTACGGAAGTATCAAATAAATAATAATCACAAACATTATCATAAGGAGCAATCAATTTTTCAATAGATCCTGTTTCTTTACCAATACTAAAAACTTTTATAACCTCCGTATCCTCCGACAATTCTGCGCAAAGCTCCGGTGACTCATTACCATGAAGCTGAACCATATCCAACTCAAACTTTTCTACCATTTCCATGATGTCTTCATACTCTGCATCTACAAAAACGCCTACTTTTTTTATGTCAAGATCCATTCCTAAAAGATCTTCATCAACCATTTTTTCTCCTGCAAAACGTGGTGATCCTTCATGAAATATAAATCCTGCATATGCAATATCTAAGCCCTCTAATTGCTGTAATTGTTTTTTGGAAGTTATTCCACAAACCTTAATATTCATCATAGATCTATATTTTTTGCAAAGGTATTAAAAGCCGCAACAGGATTGGTTTCTTTCATAAAAGTTTCCCCAATTAAAAACCCTTTAAACCCTGCCTTTTTAAATCTTCTTATCATTGCAGGGTCGCTAATGCCACTCTCTGCAATCTTTATTTTATTATCGGGTATTTTTTTAGCCATTTCTAAAGATGCATTTACATCAACTTTAAAATCTTTCAGGTTACGGTTATTTATCCCTACTAAAATAGTTTCATCACAAATATGGGCCAGTTCAGTTTCATCATACAGTTCCAATAAAACTTCCAAACCCAGCGAAATCGTAAATGCAGCGAGTCTTTTAACCTCATCAACAGAAAGACATGCAGCAATTAATAAAATTACATCAGCTCCCATTGCTTTTGCTTCTACGATTTGGTATTCATCGATGATGAAATCTTTTCGTAAAATGGGTATTTCATTTATTCTTGCAGCAACAAGATCCTCTGTGCTGCCACCAAAAAAATTATGGTCAGTAAGCACCGATAAACAAGCTGCGCCGCCATCTGTATAACCTTTCGTTATTTCAACAACATCTGCAAACTCATTTATGAATCCTTTGCTAGGCGATTTTCTTTTAAACTCAGCAATAATAGCAGTTGTATTATTTTGATTTAATTTTTCGATCAAAGAGTAGCAGGTTCGCTTAAAATTTTCGGTGTTTCTCAAATCCACTTCAGAAACACGCAATTTTCTTTCGGCAACTTCTATTTTTTTATGTTCAATTATCTTTTCTAAAATATTCATATTAAGCGATAATCTTTTTAAGTGATGCGTAGGCTTTTCCACTTTCAAGGCTTTCAACTGCCATATTCATACAGGTTTCATAATCTGCATATTTTTGCGTTGTATGCAGCGCTATTGCAGCATTGGCAAGTACCACAGCATTTTGCGCCCATGTTCCTTCTCCTTTTAAAATGCTCGTAAAAATTTCAGCTGCATCTTCCGGTGAGTTACCTCCAGAAATATCCTGTGGAGAAACTATTCTCTTTCCAAGTTGATAAGCAGTGTAAATTTTTTCTCCTTTCTCGTCAATAACTTTTGTATCTGTCGTTAAACTAATTTCATCATAACCATCAAGACTGTTTACAATTGAAAACTTTGAATTATCTTTTTGTAATAGATAATTATACATTCTTGCTAGCTCGGCATTGTAAACGCCCAATACCCTAAAGGCAGGATTAGCGGGGTTTACCAAAGGACCCATCATATTAAACAAAGTACGAACGCCCATTTGTTTGCGAATATGGCTCACCGCTTTTAAAGCGGGATGAAAGACCGGCGCATGTAAAAATGTGATGTTTGCTTCATCAAGTTCTTTGCTCAATAAACCATTTTCGCTTTTAAAACGATAGCCAAGCTGTTCCATAACATTTGATGAACCGGTAACAGAAGTAGATGCATAATTGCCATGCTTTGCAACTTTATTACCCGTACCTGCTACTACAAAGCTCGCTAGGGTTGATATATTAAAAGTATTTTTTCCATCTCCGCCTGTACCTACAATATCTATAACTTCATCATCAAATTTTACAGGCAGTGCCATATCCATTAATGCATCCCTAAACCCGTGTAACTCTGCAATGGTAATGGTTCGCATTAAAAACACAGTTATAAAAGATGCTATTTCTGCGTCAGTATATATACCTTTTCCAATATTGGTCATTACTTCACTTGCCTGCTGCGCTGTAAGACTTTTATACTCGAAAAGGTTATTTAGTATTTTTTTCATAGGCCCCTAAATCCCCCGAAGGGTGACATTAGAAGTCTGCAACTAATTGTAGACTTCTATATTTTTAAAGTTTATAATTAAATTCTGTAAATTATTTATGTCGTTTTTTTAATCTTTTGTTTTTCAAAGTCTGTCTTTTTTCTTTCATCTTTGGTCTTGTCTTTAGTATCTCAATACTAAATACTATTTTCCTAACCAGTTCCTCATCATTATTTCACCTTCGGGCGTAAGTATACTTTCAGGATGAAACTGCACAGACTGTAAATCATATTTTTTATGCTGCATTGCCATGATGTAATTATTTTCATCATAAGCTGTAACTTCAAAATCTTTTGAAAGTGTTGTTTCGTCAATTATCCAGCTATGGTAACGACCTGCTTCAAATTCATTTCCCAACCCATTAAACAAAACTGATTTGTCTTCTGTCTGAATAATTTTTGTTGCAACGCCATGGTAAACAGTATCGAGATTAATAAGTGATCCCCCAAACGCTTGGCCAATTGCCTGGTGGCCTAAACACACACCCAAAATTGGTTTGGTTGCGGCATACATTTTAATTAGTGGCAACAATAATCCTGCTTCTTCAGGAATACCTGGTCCTGGTGATAAAATTATCTTATCATATTTTTCAACATCTTCGAGCGCTATTTTGTCATTTCTAACAACATCGGGCTTTTCATCCGTAATTTTTTCAACTAGATGTACTAGATTGTAAGTAAAGGAATCGTAATTATCAAAAACAAGTATTTTCATTTTTTATTTTTTACTAAAAATGCTAAGAAATCTATACATTTTATTTTACTGAAAGGTATTTTAACTGGCTAATTTGTTACAGCCATTTCTATTGCTTTTTTTAAGGCCCCTAGTTTGTGATTTACTTCTTCTAACTCCTTTTGCGGCACACTTGCCGCTACAACACCTGCACCTGCTCTATATGTAAGGGTATTGTTTTTGCATAAAAAAGTACGGATCATTATTGCATGGTTACAGCTTTTATCAAACCCAACATAACCAATTGCCCCACCATAAAAACTTCGATTATTATCTTCAAAATTATTTATTAATTGCATGGCTTTAAACTTTGGCGCCCCACTTAACGTACCCGCGGGAAACACCGCAGCCATAATTTTAAATGGATTTATTTCTGTTTCTAAAGTTCCCTG
>JAYUZL010000226.1:0-3248 GCA_043751875.1 Ferruginibacter sp. | reverse complement strand
AAAAAAATATTTGCAACGTTTTTATATAATTTTTCAGACCTATCTAAATAATTTTTGATGTTTTCTTTTGGTTCGCCCGTTTTTTCCTGCATTTCATTTGCAAATAAATCCTTATTGCTGTATGCATTAATTTCTTTTCCATTTTCGAAGAAATATTTGCAGGCTATATCTATTTTATGATAAGATAAATAAGTTTCTATTGGCTCATTTGCCAGCGCAAATAACTCCTCTATATTTTGAGGTTGTGTAAACAAAGAGGGTCCTGCATCAAAATGGTAACCCTCAGTTTTAAATGCAGATAATTTACCACCCGGATAACTGTTTTTTTCAAATACTGATACAGTAAAACCTTGTATTGCAAGCCTTATGGCAACCGCCATGCCTGCCACGCCACTACCAATTATTACTGCTTTTTTATGATGCATAAAACGTTGCTTATAAGGAATTGAATGAACTGCGCAAACCTGCTTTAAGCAAAATAACTGCTTTAAAAGTATTGCTGATGCGTACCCTGTTCTCCAATAAAAGTTGTGGTTGTGCCTGCTGAATTTTTCTAAATAAAGTACGGTAATATTTGTAGGCTACATATACACCAAATCGAGCTTTGATGGGAAGCATTAAAATGCCTTCATATGCATTTTTAAGATCAAAAGCAATGTCTTCTTCAATTATTCTCTTATCCTCTTCTGTAAACTTTTTAAAATTTACACCTGGAAAATAGGTTCTGTTTAATTGTTCGTGATCGGCTTTGAGATCTCTTAAAAAGTTTATTTTTTGGAATGCCGCACCTAATGATTGTGCAGATGGTTTTAGTTTTTCATATTCTACTTTATCGCCATCACAAAAAACATATAGGCACATTAATCCAACAACCTCTGCACTGCCATAAATATATTTGGAGTAACAGTCAGCATCGTATTCTTGCTCACGCAAATCCATTTCCATGCTATTAAAAAAAGCCTCAATTAATGCATGATCAATCCTGTATTTATTTACCGTAATTTGAAAACTGTGTAATATGGGGTTTAAACTAATACCTCTCTCAATAGCTTCGTAGGTTTCCTTTTTAAATTGCTCCAATAAAGAATTTTTATCAAATTCGTGAAAGGTATCTACAATTTCATCAGCAAATCGCACCAGCCCATAAATGTCGTACACTGGCATACGCAAATCAACATGCAACATACGTATAGCACTACTAAAAGAAGTACTGTAACCTTCTGTAGTTATTTTGCTGCACCGGTGACTTACCTTATGAAATAATGATATCATTTTTTATTAAGCATTTTTAAATTGTTTTATTACCTGCTTTGCCGCTACTTCGCCGCTTATTATAGAAGGCGGAACACCTGGTCCCGGCACAGTTAATTGCCCTGCATAAAAAAGATTACTTACTTTTTTGCTTTTTAAAGATGGTTTTAAAATTGCTGTTTGCATTAATGTATTTGCCAAACCATAAGCATTTCCTTTAAATGCGTTGTGATCACGTACGAAATCAGATACGGAATAAGATCTTTTATAAATAATATTATCTTTTATTTCCTCGCCCGTTTGTTTCTCAAAACGCGTTACAATTTTGTAGAAATAATCATCTCTCAGTTTTTCATCATCGCCTTGCAAACCTGCTGCTACAGGTATTAGAAAAAACAAATTTTCACAACCTGATGGCGCTACCGTTTCATCTGTTACCGATGATGCACAAACATAAAAAAGTGGTTCCGTAGGCCACATGGGCGTATCGTAAATTTCTTTGCCATGCTTATTAAAATCTACATCAAAAAACAGTGAATGATGATGAACATTCTTTAACTTTTTATTGATGCCCACGTAGTAAAGTAACGAGGAAGGAGCCATTACCCTTTTGTCCCAATAAGTATCACTGTAAGTTCTGCTTTTTTTAGGTAATAATTTGGTTTCTGTAAAATGATAATCCGCAGCCGAAATAACTGCATCTGCAAAAAAGGTTTCCTTATCGGTCGTTACAGAAACAGCTTTACCGTTTTCAATATTTATACTTTGAACATCTTGACCAAACAAACATTTTACACCAAGTTCTTCAGCAAGTTTGTGCATTGAACTTGCTACAGTGTTTAACCCACCCTCCGGATACCATGTTCCCAATTTTATATCAGCATAATTCATAAGGCTGTACAAAGCAGGAATATTTTGTGGAAGCGCACCTAAAAAAAGCACCGGAAATTCCATTAATTCTACAATGTGTGGATGTGTAAAATATTTACCGATATGCTTCTTCATATTAGTAAACACATCGAGCTTTAAAATACCTTTTGCCAGATCAATATCAATAAATTCAGTGACTGACAGGCTGGGTTTATAAACAAGTTTGTTTACACCAACTTCATATTTAAAAGACGCTTCTGCAAGAAATTTATCAAGCTGCTCACCACTTCCTTTTTCAATTGATTCAAATAAAATTTTTAGTGCATTATAGTTAGCAGGAATATCCATTCGGGTATCGGGATAATAAACCGAATAAGACGGATCAAGTCTTTTAAGAGAATAGTAATCAGAAACCTTTTTGCCAAAACAACCAAAATAGCGTTCAAATACATCCGGCATCCAGTACCAGCTTGGTCCCATATCAAAAGTAAAACCTGCTGCTAAAAATTTTTGTGCACGACCGCCTGGCAATAAATGCTTTTCCAGCAACGTAACCTCCCAGCCTTCTTTAGCCATAAAGGAAGCTGCAGATAAACCCGCAAACCCACTACCGATTACAATTATTTTATTCATCAAATAAACTGATCAGATTTACCTGCCGAAAATGACAAATACAATCAAATGTAAAAGTAATTCTTGGGGAGCTATTGCACAAAGAGGAAATATTAATAGTGATTATTATAAAATAATGACTTAGGCTTGTTTTAAAATTTGGGATAATCCTTTATGTTTTTTTTGGCTTAATATCTCTTCTATGCTACTTAGATAAGCATCAATCACAATTTTTTTTGTAAAATTTTCAATTATATTTTTTCTGCCTGCCACACCCATTTGCTGCCTTTCCGATTCTGAGAGACTTACCATTTTTTGCATTTTTTGTAGTAAGTCATCTGCATCTTTTACTTTGCACAAAAAACCTGTTTTATTGTCTATAATAATCTCTTTACAACCCGTAACATTAGATGCTATCGTGGGCTTTTGCATGCTGGATGCTTCAAGCAACACATTGCTCATACCTTCTCTGTAAGAGGGAAGCACAATACAATCTGCCGCGGCAATAAACGGGC
>JAYUZL010000225.1:0-5253 GCA_043751875.1 Ferruginibacter sp. | reverse complement strand
ACAAAGATGAACAGTTTTAGGAGTGTATACAAGAGCAAATCTTCTCTTTTATTAATATGAAGTAAATACAGTTGTAAAAGTAGTTACGCAATAAATGACTAGTATTTTTTACAAGATTACTTATCGTAAAATTACTTACTCAAATTGTGGAATTAATGTATCAAAAAACGCCACATTTATATGGATGTGGCATAAATGCTATCAGAAAACACTTTTTTGTTAAACAGTAAAACAACTAACCCTTACTTAGAAAGGCTTTGAATGATATCATATTTTGTTACAATGTGTAAAGTTCCGCTATCATCTTTACTAATAACTGCACCGTTTTCTTTCGAAATATAACTGCTTAGGCGCTCCACAGGCATGTCGAATGGAACCATTGGGTAAGGCTTTTCCATCACCGTCTCAATTAAATTACTTTTAAGTTCAGGATTATTTAAAATTTTATCGAATAAGCCATTTGCTGAGATTGATCCTATATTTTCAATCAAATTATAAACAGGAATATTTTCAATATCATATTTCTTCATTAAATCAATCGCTTCTAAAACGGTTTGGGAAGGTGTAACAGTCATTATTCTTTGTGCACCACGCCCCTTAACAAGATCTTTAAAAGTTTTTACTTCCAAAAATCCTCTCTCCATCATCCACTGGTCGTTGTAAATTTTACCAACATAACGGCTGCCATGGTCATGAAAAATAACTACTACTACATCATCTTTTTTCAACTGTTCTTTAAGCTGCATCATTCCTTGTAAAGCACTACCACAGCTATAGCCAATAAAAATTCCTTCTTCTTTTGCAATACGCCTGGCCATTACAGCCCCATCCTTATCGGTAACTTTTACAAACTCATCTATATATTGCATATCATAATTCTGCGGTACAAAATCTTCTCCAAAACCTTCACTAATATATGGGTAAACTTCTTTTTGATCAAGTTCTCCTGTTTCAAAATATTTCTTCAATAAAGAACCATAGCTGTCTATTGCCCATACTTTAATGTTAGGATTTTTTTCTTTTAAATATTTACCTGTTCCTACAATTGTACCACCTGTACCGGTAGCAACAACCAAATGGGTTACTTTACCTTCAGTTTGCTCCCAAATTTCAGGACCTGTTTGCTCGTAATGAGCAAGTCTGTTTGCAAGGTTATCGTATTGATTAACGTACCATGAATTTGGAACTTCTGTTGCCAGCCTTTTTGATACAGAATAATAGGAGCGTGGGTCTTCAGGCTCAACATTTGTGGGGCATACGATAACTTCAGCACCGACAGCTTTTAGGATATCTGCTTTTTCTTTTGATTGTTTATCAGTAGTTGTAAATATACATTTGTAACCTTTAACGCAAGCTGCCAGTGCCAGCCCCATTCCTGTATTACCGCTTGTACCTTCAATGATAGTACCACCGGGTTTAATCTTACCTTCCTTTTCCGCCACTTCCAACATTTTTAAAGCCATTCTGTCTTTAATAGAATTACCAGGGTTAAAATATTCAACCTTTGCCAAAACGGTACATGGTAAGTCTTTTGTGATTTTATTCAATTTGATAAGCGGGGTGTTACCAATGGTTTCCAGTATATTATTAAGCCACATAATTTATTTTTTTCTGCAAAGTTAAGAATATAATCTTTCAGCAGTTTTGGGTTTAGTAAACGTAAAATAAATTCTAAAAAAACAGCCCATCACAATCACTTTTTTTTGTTTTTCGGTGAATAAATATTTGCAGGAGAATTTAGAATCCGTATCTCAAGTTTCTTGACTGAAAAACCATGTATCCTGGTGAAAATTAGTCAGAACTTTTCGAACTGACGGTTTTCTAAATTTACAGCACGAATTTTATTTTATGATTTCCAGCGCCTTTTTTATAAAGATATCGTCTTCATTAATGCTTTCAAAGTACCCTTCGGTTCTAAACAGCTGGCGGGCTATAGATGATTTTAAAATTTTTTCGATGTTGGATTTTTCTTTTCCTGTAATAGTCGTTAATACAATAGAATCTTTAGCAGCAATATTTTCAAAAAATTTCCATTGAGGTTCTTTAATTGAATAAGAACGCACAAAAGAAAGCGCGTTTTTATAGGGTACAAATTCCTGCAGATGTTCTTTGTAATACTTGTAACCAAAATCTGCAAGTGTTCCTCTGCTGTAAATTTTAGCTTCGGTTAAACTTATTTTTGATGTATCTGCAGCTACAAAATAATCAGGGGAAATTCCTCCTGCTGCGTACAATCTTTTTCCTTTACTGGATTTATAAATTTTTGTAGTATCGTTTTTTATAGAATCTGGAGAACTCATTTCTCCATTGCTGTAGCGGTTGTAAACTGAACTGTAATAAGATTTTGTTCCATTTTTATAACTACGCTGAATGCTTCTGCCGATAGGCGTATAATAACGGGCAACTGTAAGCCTTAAAGCAGCTCCGTTTTGCAAATCGTATTGCTCCTGCACCAAGCCTTTGCCAAAACTTCTTCTGCCCACAATAGTTGCACGGTCCCAATCCTGCAGTGCACCCATTAATACTTCGCTGGCGCTTGCAGATCCTTCATCAGCCAAAATTATCAGTTTGCCCTGTTCAAACTGCCCCTGTCTTCTGCACCTGAATTCCTTTTTGGGCACATGTAAACCTTCTGTATAAGTTATTAATTTATCCCCTTCTAAAAATTCGTCCGCAATTTCCGTTGCTTCATCCAGCACACCACCGCCATTACCTCTCAGGTCAAGTATGAGCGATTTCATTCCCGCTTTTTTCAACGTAAGCAAACTATTCATAAACTCCTTGTATGTTTGAGAACTGAACTTATTTAATTTTATATAACCCGTTGCAGTGTCAAGCATATAAGCCACATCAACCGTTACAATAGGGATATTTCCTCTCCCAACTTCTGTAACAACCTGTTTGCCGTTTCTAAGCATAGTTAGTTTAACGGTTGATTGTTCCGGCCCTCTTAAAATAGTTCTAATTCTGTCTGTTGTTATTTTCTTTCCGGAAATCAAGCTGTCACCGGCTTTCAGCATAATATCGCCGGTTTTTAAACCCGCTTTATCTGATGGTCCGCCTGCCAACACGTTTACTACATTTAAACTGTCATTCAACATATTAAATTCAATACCTATTCCATAAAAACTTCCTTTTATTTCTTCATTTATTTGCTGAAGATCCTGTGCAGGTATATAAATAGAATGAGGATCAAGTTTACTTAAAATTGCCTGTATGGCAGTGTCGGTAATGCTTTTGGTATTAATCGTATCAACGTATCTGTTATTAAGCAGGTTTATTATTTCCTGTATTGATGATGCTTTGTCAACCGAAAAAAAACTTTTGCCGGGTATTGCATCCCTCATTTTATATCCCATCAACATTCCAATGATCATAACAATACTAAAGAGAAGAGGAAGCCATATTTTTAAATTTTTGTTCATGTTTTTCTGTTTTAGCTAAATAATTATTTCAGCTATTTTAAATTTCGGCGAAGATAATTTTTTAAGATAATTTATGCTGTGATTGTTTTACCTTGTTTTCCTTAATTAGTAAAAATGCATTCAATTCTTATAGCCGATAGTGGCTCAACAAAAACCCAATGGTGTCTTTTAGCAGGAAATAAAAAGAAAATGATTTCTACACAAGGCATTAGTCCCTATTTTCTTAATGACGAATCCCTGGGCAAAATACTATCAGAAGAACTATTGCCCAAAACCGGCAACTTACATATTGACGAAATTTATTATTACGGTACGGGCTGCAGTAATACCGCAAATGTGGCTCTTATAAAAAGATGCCTGAAAAAATTATACAAATCAAGTAATATAAAAGTAGAGCATGATTTGCTTGGTGCTGCAAAAGCATTGTGTGGAAACGAGAAAGGAATAGCCTGTATATTAGGTACCGGTTCTAATTCATGTTTTTACAACGGAAAAAAAATTGTAAAAAACAGTCCCGGACTTGGTTTTATTTTGGGAGATGAAGGCAGTGGTACGCACCTTGGCAAGAAAGTTTTGCAGTATTATTTGTATAATACTTTCGATGCAGAGCTCATGGATAAATTTCAAGAAAAATATCCTCAAACTACCTCTCAAATATTGGACAATGTTTATAAAACATCTTTCCCAAACCGCTACCTTTCAGGTTTTGTAACATTTTTAATTGAAAACCGCGGTCATTTTATGATTGAAAATATTATAGAAGACAGTATAAATGATTTCTTTTTTAACCATGTGTATAAATATAGAGAGAGCTGGAGTTTGCCGATCAATTTTGTTGGAAGTATTGCCTATGGCTTTAAAGATGTGCTTGCTGAAATGTGTAAGGGATATGAAATAAAGTTAGGTAACGTAATAAAAAGTCCGATGGATGGATTGATAAAATATCATAAAAATTAAATTAAAGTTATAAAAAATAGTTTTTTTTATAATATATAATTGTTAAATTGTACTTCTAATTTTAACGTATAAATTTAATAATATGAAATTGAAAATTTTACTTGCTTTAGGTTTAATTGCAACTTCAGTTGCTGCAAACGCCCAAACAGAAAACAGGGGTTATGCCATTACCGGAGATGGTAATAAAGATTTTATGTGGATGAATATCAGACAAATTGATTTGTCAACCGGTCAGGTTACAAAAACCATATTTCAGCGTAGCAAAACAAATTTTACTATGACGAATGTTGATTCAAAAAAATCTGTGGATCAAACTGCATTTGTTGATGGAAATATTTATAATCCATCGCAATACCCAACCTCAAGTTTTGTTGCTGCTGCTGCTTACGATCGAAGATCCGACAAATTATTTTTCATACCAATGCGTATGGGGGAATTAAGGTGGATGGATGCAAATGTAAAAAATGATGCCCCACAATTCTATTCAATTTCAATACCGGGTTATCTCCCAAGTGTAGGTAGCGAAGAAGCTAATAACATTACAAGAATGGTACTTGCAAGTGATGGAAACGGCTATGCTGTTACCAACGACGGAAACCATCTTTATAAATTTACGACTGGTAAAAAGCCGTCAGTTACTGATTTGGGAACGTTGATTGATGCAGAAGCAAACAAAGGACTATCTATACACAATAAATGCAGTAGTTGGGGTGGCGACATGGTTGCTGATGCGTTTGGAAAATTATATATTATTTCTGCAACAACAAATGTGTTTGTCGTAGATGTAAATTCTCGCATCACAACATTTAAAGGAACTATTACAGGTTTGCCGGGTAATTACACAACAAATGGTGCAGCTGTAGATGCTCAG
>JAYUZL010000224.1:0-3687 GCA_043751875.1 Ferruginibacter sp. | reverse complement strand
CCGCTCAACCCGATTCTTTTTATTTGCCCTGAAAAAATCGTATTTGGATTTTCATCCATGCTATACAAGGCGAATTTGATGCTGGACGAACCACCATTTATTACCAGAATATTTTCATTTTCATTTTTCATATTGTTGTTTCAAATCCGAATGATTGCAGTTTTTTACAGGTCGTTTCATAGTTGACATGGCAAATCCCCTTTATACCCAGACTTTCAGCAACGGTTAAAAATACTGCTGTATCGTCAAGGCAAATCACTTCACCCGGCTGCACTTGCGCCAAATCAAGTGCCAGCTTATAAATGTCCATGTCTGGCTTACGAATGTGTACATAAGTTGAGGAAACAAAAAAATCAATAAAGCCTGCTAACTCAAATTGCTGAATCCTGTAGGTATTTAATTCCTTCGCTTCATTACTTACTGCAATAATCTTTAAACCATATCGTTTTTTGAGCCTCTTTATTAATTCAATCATTTTCGGGTACGGCTTTGATTGTGAAAACATGAATTGCCGGAATTCATCTTTTGTAAAATCTCTTGGTTTATAAAAAACAGCAATTTCTAAATACCCGTCCATTGTAAGCTTGCCTAATTCATAAGTTTCGAATGCAATAGCATGCCTGATATTGAAATCATTATAGTCAAGATTGAATTGCTCTGCAGCAAGCTGCCGTGACTCATGCCCCCATCCGTTTGTTAGCAGCACTTCGCCAATGTCGAGAAACAGTGTTGTTATATTTGTTAATGAATGCATTATTATGTGTTGTTTTTCTATTTCATTTAAAGCAAATTTGCCGGCGTATCATGTTGTCTTCAAGTGGAATTGAATCGTATTTTTCAAAATCATTATTTACTTTTTTAGATTGAAAGTCGTATCTGTAGTTAGTTTCCCGCTGCACATGGTTTTTAATTTTATTTCTTTTGTGCTAACTACTTCTATACTTTTTAAAAAACCAAACTTTTAAAATGTCTGCGGTAATAATATAGGCAGCCACAATTGAAAACATTGCACCTAATTGAAAAAATGGCAAAGGAACCAAGCCCACTTCCTTTGAAAACGGCATGTAAGGAAGGGAGATAGTAATAATTAATCCAAAAATACTTAACAAGAAAAGATACTTTCCCGGTCGGCTTTTAAAAAAGTTTTTATGTGTGCGGATAATAAAGAGAATAAATAATTCTGTAAGTATTGATTCGATAAACCATCCGGTTTGAAACGCGGATTCTTTCACTTTTAAAACATAGAGGAGCGTGAGAAAAGTTATGACATCAAATACAGAACTATGAATGCCAAAAATGATCATATAGTTTCTGATAAATTTTAAATCCCATTTACCGGGTTTATCCAATTGTTCTTCATCAACGTTATCTGCTGCAATAGTTAAGTATGGAAAATCAGTAATGAAATTGGTTAATAAAATTTGCTTTGGAAGCATAGGTAAAAATGGCAATGCCAGCGATGCAATGGCTACGCTAAACATATTGCCGAAGGTGGAACCGGTATTTATGAATATGTATTTTAAGGTGTTTGCAAAAGTTTTTCTTCCTTCTTTAATGCCATCTACCAATACTGATAAATTCTTTTCCATCAGCACAAAGTCAGCAGCTTCTCTGGCAACGTCCACTGCATTTTCAACAGATATACCAATGTCAGCAACATTAATAGCCGAAACGTCATTAATGCCATCACCCATGTAGGCAACGGTAAAATTTTTTCTTAGTGCCGCAATTATTCTACCTTTTTGTTGTGGCTCAATCTCTGCAAAAATGTGGGTGTTTTTTACTTGCTGTTCCAATGCCATTTGGCTTACGTTGAAGAGTTCTTTTCCCGTCATTACTACAGGGTTTTCAATACCAATACTTACGCCGATGGATTTAGCAACATTTTTATTATCGCCGGTTATAATTTTTAAATTGACCTGCAGTTTTTTCAGTTCATTGATAGTGTCAATTATTCCTGCTTTCACAGGGTCTTGCAGCAAAATAAAACCGGCAAATATCATGGCAGTTTCATCTTCTTTTGTAATACTATTTTGCGAAATAGATTTATAACAGATTGCAATAGCCCTCAATCCACCTATACCATATTGTTCAAACTGTTTATCTATTTGCTCCTGTTGTTTTGAGAGTGCTTCAATGCTGCCATCAGCCATCCGGATGCTGGTACAAATGTCATTAATCTGCGCATATGCACCTTTGCTGATGAGCATTTTTTCTTTGCCTGTATCCACTGCTATGCTAAGTCTTTTGCGGATAAAGTCGTAAGGGATTTCACCAACTTTTACGGGAAGTGCAGATGTTGTTATGTTTAAGTTTTTGAGCGCTTCATCAATAGGGTTTGCATAGCCAGTTTCAAAATTTGCATTCCAGTATGCAAGCGTTTTTATGTATTCATTTTCTTTGCCCGTACTGTCAACTACACCGTGTACATTAATTGCACCTTCTGTAATAGTTCCTGTTTTATCTGTGCATAATAAATTTACTTCGCCTAAGTTTTGAATGGAAGATAATTTTTTTACAATTACTTTTTTAGCCAGCATGCGTTTGGCTCCGGCACTCATTGCAATTGTGGTGATTGCAGGCAATAATTCAGGAGCCATTCCTACAGCCAATGCCAATGCAAACAATGCCGATTCAATTACGCTTTTATGATTGAGTAAATTAACAATTAAAATGAAAACAGCTAGAACAAGTGTTATCTTCATTAGAAAAAAACCAAAGTCTTTGATACCTTTTTCGAAAGTGGTTTCAACATTAGCAGAAGCACTTTGAACTATACTTCCAAAAATAGTATTGTTGCCCGTGCTGATTACCAGAGCTTTTGCTGTTCCGCTAACAGTATTGGTTCCTTCCCAAAGACAATTGGTACGTTTTGATAATTCCGTTTGTTCCCCTAAAATTCCTGTATCTTTTCTAACAGGATATGATTCTCCCGTTAGGCTTGCTTCATTAACATGCAGTTCGTTTGATTCAATGAGCAGGCAATCTGCTGGTATCATACTGCCGGCTTTAATTAAAAGCACATCTCCCGGCACTATCTGGGAAGAAATAATTTCCTGTGGTTTTTCATCCCGCAAAATCGTACTTTTTAAAGCAACCATTGATTGCAGTTTCTCTACAACTCTGCCAGCATTTCTTTCTTGAAAAAAACTTAGTAGCCCTGTAGATAGTACGATAAAAAGAATGATAAAAACATCGGACGTGTCCCCTAAAAAAACAGATAGAATGACAGCTCCTATCAGCAGCAGCATTAACGGACTTTTAAATTGCCCAATAAAAAGCAATACATCTTTTTCAAAATGCGATTTTCCTTTTCGTACATCATCATTTTGTTTTAAAATTTGGGTTGCCGATTTTTGAGATAATCCACCAATTGAACTATCCAGTTTTTTAAACCAATAGTTGCTATCAAATTGCCAGAAGTTATTTGGAGTAGAGGGGATCATATAAGTTAAAATTTTTCAGGTTTATTGTACTCAATCTTTGTTACATTAAATTTTGCATAACTAAAATCACCTTCTTTCAATCTCCAAAATACTGCTGCTTTTGTTGGCATTATTATACCGCTTCTCTCTTCATAGTTAGTTGGATTAATAACCCATGTTTCTTTTCTTTTGTCATCCATGTAACGTTTTGTTTCCATTTAAGTAATCTCCCCTCCCATCCATATATAGCCTCACGCATCAA
>JAYUZL010000223.1:0-23269 GCA_043751875.1 Ferruginibacter sp. | reverse complement strand
ACAATATGAAGAAAAAACCCTAAAAATCTTTTTATAATTTGGTTACAATATATAATTTGCAAATTATATATTTACCGAAAATAATTTTACAAAATCTATACAATAAATGCAACATAGATATAATTGTTATTTATGTAGTTAAAGTAGTATTAATTGGTACAAAAAAATCTCATTGTAAATAACAATGAGATTTTTTATTTTTAAAAAACTTTATCCAACTGCTTCAACTATTTCATCCATATTTATTGCGCTATGACTTTCATCGTAAATGCATTTACCGTTTTTTATTATTAATATCTGTGGCGATGCATGTTGTACATCAAAATCATCGGCGATTTTTGCAGATACATTTCTATGAGCAATAAGGTCAAGATAATTAAAATCAATCCCTTCTGGCTCTTCAGCTCTTTCTAATCTGCTTTTAGCCATACTGCTGATAGAACATTTTGTACTATGTTTAAAAATAACCTGTGGTTTTTCTGTAGAAAGTTTTGTGATTTCTGCCAGCCCTTCTTCATTTGTAAATTCTTTCCAGTTCATGTATTTTTTTTAATGTATGATTCCTTGATTATTTGGACAACCAACTTTCCTGCTGCTGCCACAACTTGTCACAAAAATAGCTAAGACAAAAAGCACAACAAAAGCGTATAATATTTTTTTCATAAAAATGATTTATAAAATGCAAATATAATTTATTCTTTTAAACGAACTTAATCATCATTTATTATTAGCAAATGCTTAAGTTTTATTCAAAGATGTATATTGCAGTAATTAAGGAACTTATTATTTTTAACTAGTAACTATGCTACAACTTACGAGGCCGATTGCCATTATAGATCTTGAAACAACAGGAGTTAATCTTAGCAATGACAGAATTGTTGAACTTGCAATAGTAAAAATAATGCCCGATGGCACACGCATAGCAAAACGCAGACTTATAAATCCGCAAATGTCGATTCCACAAATAACGAGCGATATACATGGAATTACCGATGATATGGTAAAAGACGCACCTACTTTCAAGCAAATGTCAAATGAAATACGGCAATTTTTAGAAAATTGTGATCTTGGTGGTTACAACAGCAACCGATTTGATATACCAATGTTAATGGAAGAATTTTTAAGGGCCGATGTTGATGTTGATTTAAGTGACAGAAGAATGGTAGATGTTCAGCATATTTTTTACACCATGCAGCCACGTACATTATCGGCAGCCTATCAGTTTTTCTGCGAAAAAGAATTGGTTGACGCACACAGTGCAGAAGCTGATATAAATGCAACAATAGAGGTGTTGGAAGCACAGTTAAAGAAATATGATAAATTGGGAAATACAGTAGATTCGGTACTTGGGGTTATTGGTGAAGAGAAAATTGTTGATTATGCCCGTAGATTTAGTTTTGATGCAAAAGGGAATGAAGTTTTTAATTTTGGGAAATATAAAGGAATGCTAGTTGCTGAAGTTCTTAAAAAAGAACCGCAATATTATGACTGGATGATGAAAGGGGAATTTCCAATGCATACAAAGAAGAAACTCACAGAGTTGTTTAATAGGACCCTTTTAAAGAAATAGATTCTATAAAATTTAATAGATAAGTTTACTTATTATAAATTATTTTTGATTTAAATATCCCCATTTTTTGAATAAAATAGTTATCATACCTACTTACAATGAGCGAGAAAACATAGAATCTATCATTGATTCAGTGATGAATCTGCAAAAAGATTTTCATATACTTATTGTTGATGATGGTTCACCGGATGGGACGGCGGACATTGTAAGGTCTTTGATGTCGCAATTTTCTGGAAAATTATTCATGGAAGAAAGAAAGGGAAAACTTGGATTGGGGACTGCATATATTCATGGGTTTAAATGGGCTTTAAAAAAGAAGTATGAATATATTTTTGAAATGGATGCCGATTTTTCTCATAACCCCAAAGATTTAGAGCGACTTTATCAGGCAGCTTTTAAAGGTGCAGATGTGGCCATAGGCTCCAGGTATGTAAAAAACGGTGCAGTGGAAAACTGGCCTATTGATCGTATTTTACTTTCAAAAGGTGCATCGCTTTACACACGCATTATTACTTTTATGCCCATTAAAGATCCCACAGCGGGCTTTGTATGTTATAAAGCAAATGTATTAAGCACTATAAATTTAGATGCTATAACCTTTGTTGGATATGCTTTTCAGATAGAAATGAAATTTGCCGCCTGGAAACTTGGTTTTAAAATAGAAGAAGTGCCCATTACTTTTAAAGACAGAAAACTAGGTGCAAGCAAAATGAACAAGGGTATTATTAAAGAAGGAATATTTGGTGTATTAAATTTAAAATGGCAAAGTATTTTTAAAGATTATCGCCATAATATCGTTACAAAACCTGTTTTAGAAAATGTTTTTTTAGATCAGACGAATGTCTTAAAATCTAATTGATTACTTATTAAATGCAGGATGAAACTGCTGTAAAGTAGTTCTTAAAAATTCCCGGTCCAGGTGCGTATAAATTTCTGTAGTGGTAATACTTTCATGACCCAACATTTCCTGCACCGCTCGTAAGTCGGCCCCACCTTCTACGAGATGTGTAGCAAAGGAATGGCGGAAAGTATGAGGAGAAATATTTTTTGTTATACCTCCTTTTTTTGCAAGTTCTTTCAACATTAAAAATATCATTACTCTTGAAAGTTTTGAGCCGCGTCGGTTTAAAAAAAGAATATCTTCCTGCCCCGGTTTGATATTTATTTTATTTCTGACAGTATTTTTATAAATCCCAATAAACTTAATCGCATCCGTTCCAATGGGTACAAGTCTTTCCTTATCACCCTTGCCTGTAACTTTAATATAACCTGCCTCCATATACAAATTACTGAGCTTTAAATTTACCAGTTCACTTACCCTTAAGCCACAACTATAAAGCGTTTCAAATATTGCTCTGTTTCTTTCTCCTTCCGGTTTGCTAAGGTCTATTGCTGTTATAATTTTTTCAATCTCTTCAACAGCAAGTGTATCAGGCAGCTTTCGAATGTTTTTTGGTGCTTCCAAAAGTATTGCCGGGTCTATGGTCACAATTTCTTCGAGCAAACAATATTTAAAAAAACTTTTAATTCCTGATATAATCCTCGCCTGCGATGCATTCTGCATGCCTAATTCATTTACATACTTTGTAAATTTCTCAAGGTCCTTTATATCAATTTCTGTAATTTTTTGTTGCGGGTTTGCGAGTTCTAAAAAATTTGTTAAGTGTCTTACATCATGCAAATAGGCCTGTACAGAGTTTTCTGAAAGTGATTTTTCCAGCTGCAGCCATGCCTTATAACCTTTCTTATAAACTTCCCACATATATTTTAATTCTTTTTATTTTAGTGATGATACAATTTAATTAAACATTATTTTCGTTTCACAATTATTTTCCATTTTAACCAAATATATGTTCCCGGTAAATCTTAAAACCTTTAAAAAAAAGCTATTGATAAACAGAAGTTTTTTTAGAAGATTTATTAATAAATTAGAAAAGAATCCACCAATAGAAATTGATAAGCTTACGCCCATAATCGATGCAGAAGTCTGGCAGGAAGTGGATTGTTTATCATGTGCAAACTGTTGCAAAGTGATGACGCCAACATTTACAGAAAAAGATTTAAAAAGAATTTCCAAATATTTTGGACAAACCGTAGATTCGTTCAAAAAGCAGTGGTTAAAAAAGGAGCGAAATGGTGACTGGGTAAACGTAACACAGCCTTGTCAGTTTTTAAATATGCAAACAAATATGTGTGGTATTTACTCAGTTCGCCCGGAGGACTGTGCAGGCTTTCCTCACATTAAAAAGAGAAAATTCGAAGATTACGCACATGTACACAAACAAAATATTGACTATTGTCCTGCCACATATAAAATGGTAGAAAAACTAATTGAGAGAAGTTCGGTTGCTTATCCAAAAAGCTAAGTTGAAATTGATTTATAAATACACATCTTCAATTAGAAAATATTCTACCGGTTCATCTTTTATCATTGTTATAGATAGTACGTCAAATTGTATACGGTGACATTGGGGGTTTTGAAATAAATATTCTTCCGATGCATCAATAAGGTTTCTTATTTTCTTTTCACTCACTTTATCTTCAGGATTTCCAAAGTTTAAAGTAGTTACTGCTTTCACTTCAATAAAATGCAGGGTTTTATTTTGGGTGGCAATAATGTCAACTTCTAAATTTCTATGTCGCCAGTTTGTATGCATTATAGTGTAACCTTTCTGTATAAACCAAATGGCAGCAAGCGCTTCTCCTTTTTTTCCTGTATCGTTGTGCTGTGCCATTTAAATAAGTTTGTTTGGGGCTGTGATCAGAAAATATTAATTAAACATTGGTTAGTGCTATACGCTGAAATCTTCTATTCACCCGCTTTGCGGTGTTCATAAAAGGGTTTACGCTTCTATCCCTCAGCCCTTCACCAGAAAATCTTCCTTCAACTTTATTGAAATAAAGAATCATTACAGTAATTTATTAAAAGCTGCTGGTTGTCTTTCATATTCTATATCAATCTCTAAATTTGTCGCATCCGCTGCAGCAGTTGCCAACTCATCACACCGATTGTTATATTGGTTATCAGCATGGCCTTTAACCCAAATAATTTCAATTGTAAATTGTTTTGCCAGCGCATGGTATTTTTTCCAGAGATCAGGGTTTTTTTTATCACCTTTAAAATTCGTTTTCATCCAATTATTTAACCAGCCTTTGTTTATGCTGTTTACTACATATTGGCTGTCAGAATAAATTGTGACAGGTATTTCTTTGTTAGTAATACTTTCCAAACCTGCAATAATTGCCCACAATTCCATTCTGTTATTGGTAGTATGTTTAAAACCTTTCGACAATTCTTTTTTGTGATTGCCAAACATCAACACCACGCCATAACCACCCCGGCCAGGGTTGCCCCGTGCTGCACCATCTGTATATAAAGTTATTTTGCTCATATTTTTTTGAACCACCAATTCAATAAGTTTAAAAAGTTTCACAAAGTCTAAAAGATAAATTTTCTAACTGATACTGATCTTTTCCTTGTGTCTTCGTGGTTTACTTTTTATTTACACCTGAAAAACCCCTACTTTAAACTCTGCAATATCCGGGTTATGATTGGCTGCAGCAATGCCTTCGCTGATTACTTTTCTTGTGTCTGCTGGGTCAATAATAGCATCTACCCACAAACGGGAGGCTGCATATTGTGCTTTTGTTTGCGATAAATATTTATCTGCTATTTTGTCAAGAATATTTTTTTCTTCTTCGGCTGATACTTCCTGGCCTTTTGCTTTCATCCCGGCCACCTGTATCTGTAACATTGTTTTTGCAGCTTGTTCCCCACCCATAACAGCAATTTTTGCACCCGGCCACGCATAGATAAACCGTGGGTCGTAAGCCTTGCCACACATGGCGTAATTGCCCGCCCCATAAGAGTTACCGGTGATGATGGTTATTTTTGGCACCACAGAATTTGCAACTGCATTTACCAGTTTTGCACCATCTTTAATAATGCCACTGTGTTCGCTTCTGCTGCCCACCATGAAGCCGGTAACATCTTGCAAAAACACCAACGGAATTTTTTTCTGGTTGCAATTCATAATAAAACGGGCAGCCTTATCTGCACTGTCATTGTAGATTACACCACCCAATTGCATTTCGCCTTTTTTACTTTTTACAATGAGGCGTTGGTTAGCTACAATACCTACTGCCCAGCCTTCCAAGCGGGCGTAACCGCATACAATTGTTTTACCGTAATCCTGTTTAAATTCGTCAAAGCTATCGGCATCAACAATACTGTTTATTACATCCAGCACATCGTAGGGTTTGCTGTTATCTGCTGCGAGGATACCATAAATTTCAAAAGTTTTCTTTGATGGACCTGTTGCAGCAATCCTGTCAAAGCCAGCATTTTTTGGTTTGCCCAATTTGCTGATGATTCTCTTTACTCTATCCAAACATTCTTCTTCCGTTTTAAATTTATAATCTGCAATGCCACTCAGTTCATTGTGTGTTGCAGCACCACCAAGGGTTTCAGCATCTGCATTTTCACCAATTGCAGCTTTAACGAGGTATGGACCTGCAAGAAAAATAGATCCTGCACCTTCTACCATTAAGGTTTCATCGCTCATAATAGGCAGGTATGCTCCGCCTGCTACACATGCGCCTGTAACTGCTGCAATTTGTGTGATACCCATGGCGCTCATTTTTGCATTGTTGCGAAATATTCTACCAAAATGTTCTTTATCTGGGAAAATCTCATCCTGCATCGGTAAGAAAACGCCTGCACTATCTACAATATAAATTACGGGTAAATGATTTTCCATCGCAATCTCCTGCATCCTTAAATTCTTCTTACCGGTTATGGGAAACCATGCACCGGCTTTTACGGTCTGGTCGTTGGCTACAATAACACATTGTCTGCCGCTTACATAACCAATACCGCTTACAGTTCCACCCGCAGGGCATCCGCCATATTCTTCGTACATGCCAAAACCTGCAAAAGCACCAATTTCAATAAAAGGTTTATCAACATCGCACAGGTAAGCAATGCGCTCGCGTGCTACGAGTTTATTTTTTTCTTTTTGTTTTTCTATGGCTTTTTTACCACCGCCTTCGTAAATTTTTTCTAACTGTTTTTTTACAGTTCCCCAGGCAAGTTTTTGCTCGTCTTCGTTTTTATTAAACTGAATATCCATTGATCGTTTTTATGTGCGGCAATTTAGTTGAAAGTATTAGTAGTTTACCATCAGTTCTGGGATAAGAAGGTAAAATTATAAAAATAATCTGCCTACAATTTGAGCTGTTTAAAGAAAAATATTTTCTGCTATCAATTCTTATCTTCGCTTCTAACGGGGTTGCATAATAAAAGCTAAATATTTAGTTGAAGATGCAATGTGCGACGCCACCGAAGATCAATATTGGCTTCTTGGTTTGGCTAATAAAAAATAAAAATAAGTCATAAGATTTTAGATACAAGAACTAACATGAGTAAAGAACTTACAAAACGGGCTGATAATTATTCTGAATGGTACAATGAATTAGTGGTGAAAAGTCAGTTGGCGGATCATTCAGCAGTACGGGGATGCATGGTTATAAAGCCCTACGGCTATGCGTTGTGGGAAAATATGCGTGATCAGTTAGATAGAATGTTTAAAGATACAGGGCATGTAAATGCATACTTTCCTTTGTTTGTACCTAAAAGTTTGTTTGAGGCGGAAGAAACGAATGCAGAGGGTTTTGCAAAAGAATGTGCTGTCGTAACCCATTATAGGTTGATGGCGGACCCAAATAATAAAGGAAAATTAATTGTTGATCCGGAGGCAAAATTGGAAGAAGAGTTGGTGGTACGTCCTACAAGTGAAGCCATTATTTGGAATACTTACAAAGGCTGGATACAATCATACAGAGATTTACCATTACTTATAAACCAATGGGCAAACGTAGTTCGTTGGGAAATGCGCACACGTTTATTTTTGCGAACGGCAGAGTTTTTATGGCAGGAAGGTCATACTGCACATGCAACAAAAGGAGAGGCAATTGAAGAGACCGTAAAAATGGTAAATGTGTATGCAGATTTTGTAGAGGAATACATGGCTGTGCCGGTTATTAAAGGAGTGAAATCTGCCAGCGAACGTTTTGCTGGTGCAGAAGATACCTATTGTATAGAAGCTCTAATGCAGGATGGTAAGGCATTACAGGCAGGTACGTCGCATTTTCTCGGCCAAAATTTCGCAAAAGCATTTGATGTAAAATTTAGCGATAAAAACAACAAACTTGAATATGTATGGGCAACAAGTTGGGGAGTTTCAACAAGGTTAATTGGTGCATTAATAATGGCACATAGCGATGACCAGGGTTTAGTGATGCCGCCAAAAATTGCACCGCTGCAAGTTGTAATCGTACCTATTTACAAAGGTGAAGAAAGCAAACCGGTTATTAATGAAAAAGCCCATGCCATGATGAGTGCATTGAAAGCAATGGGTATTCGTGTAAAATATGATGACAGCGATAATGCAAGACCAGGCTGGAAATTTGCAGAGTATGAATTGAAAGGTGTACCGATTCGTGTAGCGCTTGGCATGCGTGATCTTGAAAATAATTTTGTGGAAGTTGCAAGGAGAGATACCAAAGAAAAGCTAACGATTTCCTTGGATGGAATTGCAGAATACCTTAAAAATTTGTTGGACGAAATTCAACAGAATATTTACAACCGTGCGCTGATATTTAGAAATAATAATATCACCGAAGCAAATTCTTTTGATGAAATGGTAAAATTACTGGATGATAAAGGTGGATTTATTTCAGCTCACTGGGATGGTACTGCAGAAACTGAAGAGAAAATTAAAGAACAAACCAAAGCAACCATCAGGTGTATTCCGTTAGATAATAAACAGGAGGAAGGTTTTTGTATATTTAGCGGGAACCCAAGCAAGGAAAGGGTTTTGTTTGCGAGGGCATATTAATTGGGTCACGGATTGAGCATCATGCATCAATATATTAAGTATTATTCTTTTGTAGCCAGATAATTATAATCTTCCAGTAATTTTTCAAGAAAGTCTGTTGAGGAAAGCCGAGATTCGATTTTGAGCACTTCTTTTATTTTATATTCAATTCGCATGCAAATATCATGGTTATGATTTTTACGTGCCTGCGTTAATACCGTTTTAATAGTGTTGATGTCATTGTCTGAAAGTCTCATCACTTCAGGAAAAACAGGTTTGTAATTGCGGTCGTCTACCTGCATAAAAATAGTGTCATTTACCGACATAAAAGTTTTTGCATCTACTACAATTGTTCCTGCAGCTAAGTCTCCCAATCTTTGACTTTTTTTTGTAACCAATATTGCAATTGCTACTGCCACACCAAAAAACCCGGTATAAATTGCATACATAAAAAGTGCAACTGAAGATGCATAAATGTATCCAAACAGAAACGGCCATTCAAAAAATTTCGTTATCCATCTTAAAATGAATTGCCCAAAAGTTGGCTCTCCTCCTTCACGACTAATCACCCTAATTTTCATTATTTTTTTTCCAATTGTCTGCCCATTCAGTAAAACCTCAGTGAGTAAAGAATAAAAAAGCATTGGTAAAGAAATAATTAAAATATCTACTCCCGTACTTTTTTCGGTATCGAGCCCAAACTCGTCATATAGCAGATGCTTCATGCTGATTAAATAAATAGCAAGCAGAGCCAAATCAATCAAATAAGCCACAAGCCTTTTATGAAATGGTGCAACTTCAAAATCGAGATCCACATTGAAGGCAGTATTTATTTGTACAGTTGGCATTGTACACGCAATTTACAGCCAACGGAACGTATTCTTAATAAAAGGATATTTTTTTATGAATTAAAAAAGCAGGAAATTGTAGTAATAGAAAACGATATTAAATCAGCAGGATTTTTTATGAGGGAGGCAATGTTTATTAAAAAAAATGCGGACAAGTGGAAGGCTTACCAGCAGGAGGATCCAACTGATCCCGATGAGGCATCAGAGCGTTTTATTACACTAATGGATGACCTGGCTTATGCTAAAACCTTCTATCCCAAAAGCAAAGCGACTAAATGGATAAATGGTCTTGCGGCTAGTGTGTATCAAAATATTTATCGAAATAAGAAAGAGAAATATTCCCGGGTGTTTACTTTTTGGAAGTATGAACTACCGCTCATAATTCAAAAGCATCATCGTACCTTTTTATTTACAACATTGATTTTTGTTTTGTTTGTTGCATTAGGTGTATTTGCGTCACGGCAAGATCCTGAATTTATTCGGGGCATTTTAGGTGATAACTATGTGAGGATGACAGAAGATAATATTGCGAAAGGAGATCCTTTCGGCGTTTATAAAGACGACAACCAGTTTAATATGTTTGTGAGAATTGCCTTTAACAATATTAAAGTTGCTTTCATAACATTTATGGGTGGTTTTACAGGCGGGTTATTTACATTTTATTTGTTATGGAATAATGGAATTATGCTCGGTAGTTTCCAGTATTTCTTTTTTGCTAATGGGTTGGGTATTCAATCAATACTTGTAATTTGGATTCATGGTACAATCGAAATATCCTCAATCATTATTGCGGGAGCTGCGGGTTTTATTTTAGCAAATGGAATACTTTTTCCGGGTACTTACTCCCGTATCGAATCTTTTAAAAGAAACGCAAAAGATGCAGCTAAAATTTTAATTTGTCTAATACCTTTTTTTGTCGGCGCCGCATTTTTAGAAAGTTACATTACGCATTTAATGAGCGATACATATAATAAAACACCTGGCGGCATGCCATCATGGATGAGTATTTTAATTTTAAGTTTATCATTTTTGTTAATTAGCTGGTATTTTGTAGTATGGCCCATCATGTTATATAAAAAAGGATTTTTTATTAAAAAAGACGGTATCGTTTCTCGGCTGCAACACAACGATGCATAAAACAACAGCATTATTTTTATTCTTGTTTTTATTTGCTGCATCTATGATAGGGCAGAATACTCCCGTGCCTACAACAATTAAAGACTCCTCATTTTTACTGAACAATGATGAGGCGGAAAAAAATATAAATCCATCTGGATTTGCAAAAGAAGTACTGTCAGATACAAGTGTAAGTTTTTCTGATTTTTCCATCAAGAGAGATTCCATTTCAGCGATAAAATTAAAAAAGGAATACAGTTGGATCACCAATATCGACAGCTTTTTAACTGCCAAAAAAAAGGAAGACAGCAATCAGTCAAAAATTGTGATTAAACAAAACAGCGGCAGTTCATTTTTAGATAGTTTATTTAATTCAGCAATTTTGCAGACTGTCGTGTGGATTGCAGCAGCTGGGCTTGTGTTGTTTATTATTTTCAAACTTTTTTTAAGTGAAGGCGTATTTGGAAAACGCTCTGTTAAACCAGGAATTCAAGTACCAGATAAAGTTGATACACGCCTCGTAAATGATTATGAAGTGCTGTTGCGAAAAGCTTATGAAGAAGAAAATTGGCGGTTTGCCATGCGTTTTTTATTTTTAAAAACATTACAAAAACTGAATAAAAATGAAATGATAAATTACGCTGCTGACAAGACAAACAGTGCATATGTAAAAGAAATACCTGCTGCAAAAAGAGATGATTTCGCATCTCTTGTGCTGTATTATGAGTACATATGGTATGGCAATGTAGAAATTGATAAAATTATTTTTGATTCTATTGAAAATAAATTCAGCAACTTTTTAAATAAAATATAGGTTGATAAAAAGTTCTTTAAATATTATTTTTTTTATGCTTTTAATCTCTTTAAACGCTTGCCAGTCCGACACTAAAAAAAAGCCGGATCTTAGAGAAAGCTTTTCATACAGGGATCCAAGGCCGTTTGGAACTTCAGTTGCTTACAATGTTGTAAAAAAAATGTATGAAAATAAAAATGTAGAAGTAAATAAAAAAACGTTTGCAGATAATTATGGATGGGATTATGATACCGCTTCTTTGTATATAAATATAAGCCGAAATTATTACGTTACAGATAGGGATGCAGAATCTTTAATGGAATTTGTTTATAAAGGAAACACAGCATTCATATCAGCATCAAAGTATGATACAATTTTGCTAAACAAATTATTCTGCAAACAAGGCACACCTTCATTTTTTCCAGACAAGAGCATAGCTTCTTTAAAAAACACCTCCGTTCGTTTTAATGATAATCTTTCTTTGTATGATGAAACATACAGTTATTATTATCTTCCCTTTATAAATTATTTTTCTGAAATTAATGGCTCTTATGGAAGAATTATAGGATACAATGAAAACCGTAAAGCTAATTTTTTTGTATTCATGTGGGGTAAAGGCAGAATGTATTTTCACAATGAACCCCGGGCTTTAAGCAACTATTTTTTACTTACTAAAAATAATTATTTGTACCTGCAGGAAATTTTGCAGATGATGCCTGAAAAGCCTACAAATATTTATTGGGATAATTATTACAGTAATAAAAATTATGCGCCAAACAGTAATGGCGGACAATCAACTATCGGCACATTAATGAAATATCCTCCATTGGCTAAAGCGTTTTTTATTGCAATTGGTTTGTTATTGTTGTATATTTTTTTTAACAGCAAACGCCGACAACGGGTTATACCCATAATTAAAACAACAGAGAATACCAGCATTGCATTTGCTGAAGCTATTGCAGGGTTGTACTTCAACAAGAAAGACAACAAAATAATTGCTGAAAAAATAATTACTTATTTAAATGAATATATACGTACAAAACTTTTTATAAACAGCAATGTAAATGATGTTGGTTATGCAGATTCATTAAGTAAAAAAAGTGCTGTAGGGCCTGATACGATAAACGATTTAGTAAGCATTATAAAATCAATCCAAAAAAGTGAAAAGGTAACAGACCAACAATTACTTAAATTGAATGGATTAACCGAAAAGTTTTTTAAAAATTAATAACCATGGAAGATATTTTTTTTAAAGAAAGTAGCCCCGTTACAGAGTTGAACAGAAAGTTACATGAAATTAGAGCGGAAATTGCCAAAGTAATAGTAGGGCAGGAGCAGGTAGTAGATCTCTTGATTACAGGACTTTTGTGTGATGGGCATTTACTTTTGGAGGGCGTGCCCGGAGTAGCCAAAACACTGGCTTCCAAACTGCTTGCCCGCATTATTGATGTAAATTTTTCCCGCCTTCAGTTTACGCCTGATCTTATGCCGGGTGATGTTGTCGGCACATCTGTATTTAATCCAAAAGAAGGTGTATTTTATTTTAAGCCAGGACCAATTTTTAGCAATATTGTTTTAATAGATGAAATAAACAGATCTCCCGCAAAAACGCAATCGGCACTTTTTGAAGTAATGGAAGAAAGGCAGGTTACCGTTGATGGAATGACTCATGCCATGCAATATCCATTTATTGTTTTGGCTACTCAAAACCCCATTGAACAGGAAGGAACTTACAGATTGCCTGAAGCACAACTGGACAGATTTCTTTTTAAAATAAATATTGGTTATCCAACCCTGGCAGAAGAAATTTTAATACTTACACAGCAGCAGGGTAAAACACAAAATCAGTTGTTGCAATTTGCAAATAAGGTTTTATCAGCAAGTGAAGTAGCTAAGTACAGAGAAGTTGTACAAAACATAAATATAGAAACTAGACTAATTGAATACATTGCTACCATTGTACATGAAACACGCAGCAATTCATCTCTTTATTTAGGTGCATCTACCAGAGCATCCCTTGCTATTTTAAAATCTGCGAAAGCAACTGCAGCGCTTAATGGAAGAGATTTTGTTATACCTGAGGATATACAGGCAATGGCACCGCATGTATTGCGCCACAGGATAATGCTAACACCCGAGAAAGAAATGGAGGGAATTTCACCGGATGACCTAATTGAGAATATTTTGAAAGGTATAGAAATTCCAAGGTAAATGAGTGCAGAAAAAAAATACATTGGCGATTTATTTGTAACCCAGCGTTTTTATATTGTAATGGGAAGTTGTGTAGTTGCCTATCTTTTTTCATTTTTTTTTACTGCCTTATATGGCTTTGTAAATGTGCTTTTTTTGTTTTCATTTCTTTTATTTCTGGTAGACTATATTTTTTTATTTGTAGTGTTTAAACCCCCGGTTGCAAAACGAAGGGTGGCAGACAGATTGAGTAATGGAGAAAATAATATTGTTACCATCCTTGTTACAAACCAAATGCCTTTTACAATTGATGTTCAGATTATTGATGAAGTTCCTGAGCAAATGCAGGAAAGGAATTTAAGTATCCGTAAAAAATTACCTTCAAAAAAAACAGTTGAGATAAAGTATATACTTACACCTTTTGAACGGGGTAATTATGAGTTCGGAAACATTATCATTTATTTCCAGTCACGGTTAGGGTTCTTACAGAAAAGAGAAATTAAAAAAGCAACTGAAACTGTAAAAGTTTATCCATCTTTTATAAACCTGGGTAAATACCTGCTAATGGCGCAGGCATTAACTAATGAGCAGGGAAGTAAACGAATACGTAAAATAGGCCAGAGTATGGAGTTTGAGCAGATTAAAGATTATGCCGGCGGCGATGATATACGAACCATTAACTGGAAAGCCACTGCCCGAAAAGGTACATTGATGGTAAACAATTACACGGATGAAAAATCGCAGCAGGTATATTGTATTATTGATAAAGGCAGATTAATGAAAATGCCTTTTTATGGATTAAGCCTGTTAGATTATGCTATTAATGCAACACTTGCACTCACAAATATTTGTCTGCAAAAGCAGGATAAGATTGGACTCATTAGTTTCTCCAACAAAATGGGCAGCGTAATTGCTGCAGACAAAAAACCGATACAACGAGAAAACATAATGCAGGTTCTGTATAAGGAGAATACTGCTTTTTTAGAAAGCGATTATGAAATGCTTTATATGCAGATCCGTAATAAAATAAAGCAACGTAGCCTGCTTGTTCTTTTTACAAACTTTGAATCTTTAAACGGGCTTCAAAGGCAAATAAGTTATCTCCGTTCAATCGCAAAACATCACTTACTGCTGGTTGTTTTCTTCGAAAATACGGAACTCACAAAATTATCTGTTGCGCAGGCAAAGAATATAGAAGATGTTTATGTAAAAACTATTGCTGATAAACTGTCATACGAAAAACGACTTGTTGTAAAACAACTGCTCAAGTATGGTATTTTATCTATTATAAGTTCGCCTCAGAACTTAACTGTGAACACCATAAATAAATATTTGGAGCTAAAAGCAAAGCAGGTATTATAATTACATCTTCAAAATTAGTTTTTAAGCTACAGCTAATCACACGCACTTAAAATCTTCCCATATTTAGGTATTGAGCTGTTATCCTTATTTGGTAATAATTTTTCCATCGTAATAAATGAAGCGTTAAATTTTAGATGTGAAAACTTTAGGTAAAAGTTTTTGTGGAAAATATTAGATTTTATAATATCATCTTTCCACTACCATTTAGTCAGTGTGTTGGTAAAAGATTAACCTATTAAACTTCACAAGAACTATATGTATCGTTTCACCAAAGACTTGATCAATTATCTATACGGAAAAACTTCTTTCACCGTTAAAAAAAGCGACCCTAAAAAGACAATATCTTTTTTGCAATTTTACTTATTACAAGTTTTTTATAAGGGTAATTTGCTTCGTAGTTTTCCTGATTAAAATTTTACGAAATGTAAAATACTTTCTACACACACAATTTATAATATGATGAAAAAACTTGTTCTAAACATATAAAATTGATGTTTTTTGTTTAAATATTTTTACATAAATGCTTGGAGATGTATATTTTAATTCACCAGAAAGATGCATTTATGGTGCTATAATTAAGATATTAGCTTTATCGTTAGATAATAATTAATAATTATCTCAAATACCATGTAGAATTTATACTACAACCTTACATTGAGTAAAATAACTCGAAATATAGTAAAATTACGGTATTTTATTTGGAAGATTACCTAATGGTTTTTACTTTCACATTGAAATTAGAAATGATTGTTACCTCGGTTATTCTAAAATTCATAAAAATATTTAAAATTTTTCCTTAGGTCTTTAACAAGATTCATTAGGATTAATAAAAACCAAAAACCACAAAAAATGGAACGTAATTTTAAATTCGTTTTAGTTACAATTCTCTTCTGCGTAACACTTCTCCCTTTTATTAGTAATGCTCAATATTCACCTGCTATCGTAGCAGGTTTTGGTGTTGATGGTGATGTTCTCTCCGGGAGGTCACAAAATATAACACCTTCATCTACTCCCAATAGTTTTGACTGGTTCAAGGCCCCTGGTAATGCCGCAGGTGTTGGTGTAGGCGTTATTGATACTACGGGATCATCAGTTTACAAAACTCGATTTCAAGCATCTCAAAATTTTACTTTTAATCAAGGAATGGCTTTCCCTAGATATTCGGTCCAAAATGGCTATTTACTTTTAGATGGACGTTATGGCAGAGATAATATTGGAATTAGTACTGGAATTAAAACAGGAGGTGGAGATTCAACCACTTTTATCGGTGGTTCTAAAAATGGTGATAATCCTTCAACATGGACTACTGCTCCTAATGGTTCAACACTTGACGTAAAATATGATATAGTTGATTCATATATACATATGCGCAGAGACGGCACAACAATTAATAATACTAACCCAAGTGCCCTTATACTTACAATGGGTGTCAGCACTTTAGGTAATACGGGGAACAGGTATGTGGATTTTGAGCTTTTTCATGAAAGAATAACCTACAATGCTACAACGGGGTTATTCAGTAATTCAGGTCCAGCTGTTACAGGAGGTCGTACGGAATGGACTTTTAACAGTAATGGTTCTATAAATACCATTGGGGATATGACAGTTTCTTTTTCTTACGGTACCGCAGGGGTATCTGAAGTAAGTATTTATATTTGGGTTTCTCTTAATACCTACAGTACAGTTGCACCTTCAAAATTTAAATTTGTTCCTTTCGAATTTTACGGCAACACTTATGGATATGCAAAAATTGCGTCTATCAGTACAAACCAGTATGGTGCATGGGCATCTGCAAGTACTGCTAATACTGCGGGTCCGATGTGGGGAACATCATCGAACGCTTTAGGTGCAGGTTCAATTTCATATTCTAGTCAATATGCTGCTTATGATTTTGGTGAAATTGCAGTAGATTTAACGAGTCTGGGTGTTGATCCTGCATTATCAACTTCTGGTTTTGATGCATGTATACCACCTTTCACTAGAGTCATCACTAAAACAAGATCTTCTTCAACTTTTACTTCAGCGCTACAAGATTTTTCAGGTCCTTTCGAATTTTTAGATGCTCCGGTTGCATCTCCTGCCATAGCTACACCGGGTATTTTAAAATGTAATGTAACTTCAACAACACTAACCCCTATGAACCCTGTAAGTGGTGCGTCGTACCAATGGGCAACATCAAATGGTAACATTGTTACAACAAATAGCAGTAACGCAGTAGTTGATAAAGCCGGTAAATACTATTTAACAAGTGCTATCGTAGCCGGTTGCCCAAAAAGAACTGACAGCACAACTGTAGTTGAAGATAAATTTCAGCCGGTAGCATCCGCCACCTCAAGTGGAGCATTAGTAGCTTCAAACCCCCAGTCGACAGTAACCCTTTTAGGCGGTGATACAATTTTAAGTAATGTAATTACTCCATATGGCGGTTCTACAGGATTAAATTGGAATTGGAGTGGACCTAGTTCGTTTGTGGGCAACACTAAAAATGTAGTAGTTACTCAACAAGGAAATTATACGTTGATCTTAACTGAACAGAGAAATGGTTGTAAGGATACAGCGGTAGTTGCCGTGGCTTCCTTAGCAGCAAGTACTTTATCGGTTAAATATTTATCGTTGAATGCGGTGTCTGTAGAGAATTTAACTGTTGCGGTTACATGGATTACATCAGAAGAAGTCAACAATAATCGCTTTGAGATCCAGAGATCTTTTGATTTAAATTCCTTTAAAACAATTGCAATTGTATTGGATGGTTTTGCTGCAGGAACTCAAAAAAGTTATGCATACAATGATAAAGCAGCGGAGTTACAAAACAAGAATGTTATTTACTATCGCCTTAAGCAAGTTGATAATGATGGAAAATATACTTTCAGTAAAATATTAACGGTAAAATTCAAAACTGAAGCGACAACCTTAATGGAAGTATCTCCAAACCCATTTGCAGAAAATATAAATGTGCGTTACAATGCTTCTAAAAAAGGATTGGCTGAAATAAGTATAATTGATGCTAATGGTAAAATATTTTTGGTGCAGCAAACAACTATCAACATTGGTTTTAACAACATTTCAATTAATAATTTAAGTAGATTAATTGCCGGTTTTTACATAGCAAAACTTTCTGTTAATGGTATAGTGTCTGCAACAGAAAAGATTATCAAAAGATAAAAAAATTAAATGTTTTCCTTACTGAATAGAGGCTGCCTTTTTTAAAGACAGCCTCTAAATATTTTTTACAGGTTATATTAATTATTTTTGCAAAAAAATACATTGGCTAAAGGATCATATTTTGCAAAACATATTGCGCAGCAGAAGAATGGAGAAAGCGTCTCCCAAAGAATACAATTACCGAAGATATTAATCAGTGAAGAAGCAAAATTTTTTTTTGAACAAGGTCAGGTTCTTTTAATAGATAAGTCTTTGCACTGGACATCTTTTGACGTTGTAAGAAAAATAAGAAGTACCCTCAAAATAAAAAAGGTTGGTCATGCAGGTACTTTAGACCCCTTAGCTACAGGTCTTTTAATAGTTTGTACAGGAAAGTTTACTAAAAAAATAAATGAGTACATGGCACAGGTAAAAGAATATACCGGCACATTTACTTTAGGTGCAACGACACCCACTTTCGATAAAGAAAGCACACCCGAAAACTTTAAAGCTTACACTCATATTACTCTAGAAGAAATTAAAATTGCAACCCAAAAATTTCTTGGTAAAATTCAACAATATCCGCCCATATATTCTGCGATAAAAAAAGAAGGTGTTGCATTATATGAACTTGCAAGAAGGGGGGAAGAAGTTGAATTAAAAGCAAGAGCAATTGAAATAAATGAATTTGAAATTACCGGAGTTGAATTGCCTGTCATCAGTTTTAGGGTGCTTTGTGGTACCGGTACATATATTCGCAGCCTTGCACATGATATGGGGACTGTATTGGGTTGTGGAGCATACTTAAGCGAACTGCGCCGCACTAAAATTGGAGATATTGAAGTACATGATGCAAGAACAATGGAAGCTTTTATGGAGTATATTAGTAAACCCCCAAGTTAATTAGGTTATTATATTCCACTTATTCATTTTTATAAGGATAGAAAATATATTTAAAAAGGATAGTTAATTCCAATTGTAAAATTAAAATTCTCATACCGCCATTGGCGGAAAGATTTTGAAAATATCTTTGGAAGTGCATCTTTAAATCCAATTGGCGGTGCTTTCCAGCCATTGTTTACATCGCTGCTTTCCGGTCGTTTAAAACGGAAACTAAAATCAGTTCGCAAAATGAGATACGAAAAATCGAATCTAAAACCATAACCTGCTGATAAACCTAATTGCCTGTATATATTCTTAAACTCAAATTTTGTAAAATTAGAAATACCACTCGTGAAAGTATCTCTTGCATTCCACACATTGCCAATATCTATAAAAGCTGCACCTTTTAGAGTGATTAAATCAGGTACAATCCGTGCAATATCATGACGAAATTCTATGTTGGTTTCCAGTTGTATATCTCCGGTACGGTCATTAAATATATTTTGTGAATTAACGTTATAAGGAATTAATTTTTGACCACCTCTTCCAATCCCTCTTACGGGCCAGCCTCGCATGCTATTGCTTCCACCACCAAAATATTGTTTAAAAAAGGGCAATGCTGTATTGCCAAACAATGGAATACCGATTCCAGCAAAAGCCCTGAAAGCTAAGGCTGTCTTGGCTTTGGATACGGTGTATTTATATTCAGTATCAAATTTTATGTATTTCTTTTTGTATTTATTTAGAATAGGTAATGCACCCCACGTAAGTCCTGACTCTTCAATATTAAATTTAAAATTTCTTTCTTTTGATAAACTTAAAGGATGATAAGTATTGCGGAAAACACTTGAATAACTAAAAGCAGTTCCAACAATAAAAGAGGTATTATAAGAATATCTTAGGAATGGATTCTGATCCAGCAAATCTGTAAATGTTTTCGATTCATTGTATAGATAGCTAAAGTTGGAATTTAATAAACGAAAAACATAGCTCCTGTTTTTTTTATCTACCCCTGTAAAACCTGCATTTAAATTGACTGATTGCAAGCTGAAAAGATTTACTCTGTTATTATATGCAAAGCCGGAATTTATAAAAGATTCACCGCTTTTTAAACGAAATATTTTCATTATTTTAGGTGACAGGCCTGGCTTTAAAACTGTATTGCTGTAACTTATTTCGTTAGAAAATATAATGTTGTTTAGATTGCTGCGGCTTGCTTTGTTTAGCTCCACCCCAAGCCGAAGATTGTGTGTCATACTAATTGCCTGCTTTGCAATATTTTTATTTTTTAAAGAAAAATTTGCAGATAATCCAAAAAGATTGCCGCCGAGTGCAGCAGTAGTATTGCTTGTAGAATAACTAGCTTCTAAAGAATTTTCAAATAAAAATTTTCGTGCAGGGATAAGTTCAACGATTAAGTCTATTTTATTAACCTCATCAAGATTTTCAACAACACGGATATTTATACTTTTCCAAACGCCTAATTTAGTAAGGTTGCTGATGGTTTGAAAATATTCACTTTGACTATACAAATTTCCAGGTCGCATGGTTATATTTCTTGCTAATAGAAAGGTTCTAAACAATCTTTCATGGTAGCGCAGTATAAAATCTTTTGTACTTTTTTGAATAATATTTAAAGTATCTGTTATTATATCTTCAACCCGATAGTCACTTAAAATGTAAATTTTGTTTAAAGAGTATTTGTACAACTTTGTAGAATCTTCGGGCAAATTTAAATCTAATGCAAGTTTTACAGTAGGTGAATCTCTTTTAAGTTGTGCTTCGTTCAACAATCTTAATTGCTCGAATGGATCATTGCTGATATTGGTAAGAGAGGCAATAGAACTGTCTCCGCGCATTCTTAATTCAGCAGCGGTAAATTTGTAATAACCATTATTTCTAAAACTATCTACCAGTCTTGCTATTTCTGAAAGCACGGCAATTTTTGTAACCGGCGTGTTTTGTATAAGATATGTTTGCTTTGTAGAGGCGAGTGCGATTTGCTGTAAATCATCTTTTTTTAACCGATACCTTAAAGTGTCTATTAAAGTGGGCTTGCCTGCTATCACTTTATATTTTACCCTCACTTTTCTGTTTACGGTATCTTGGGTATAACTCGCTTTAGCATTGTAATAACCCAAATGATACATGGATGTTTGCATATTGAATGCGGATAATGCTGAATAGCCGGTATCGTATGCAACAGGTTTTTTTATGAAGTGCAAAAAAAAGAAAGCGTCTTTTATATTTACTTTACTACTGTCATCTAACTGCTTGCTAAGTCTTTGAATTACAGACTGCCGCTCGATTTTATTAAAATTTCCGCCAACGAGTTCAATAGAATTCGCTATTAAATAAGGATTATTCTTAGGTGCTTTTCTAATAATTGTACAGGAAGAAATTAATACTAAAAGAAAAACTATATTTTTAATGCTAAAAGCGTTCATTAGGATTTGAGTGCAAAAACTGCAAAAATTTCAATATGATAAATAAATCAACAATCAAATATATCCAAAGTTTGCAGCACAAAAAATTTAGGGATGAGCACGGTGCTTTTGTAGCTGAAGGACCTAAACTTGTTTTGGAATTATTGGAGTATAATAATTTTGAATGTGAGCATATTTATTGCACCATTGTGGGCTTTAATTTATTATTTGAAAAAATAAAAAAAAAATATGCTGATATAATTATTAATGTAGCAGATTTTGAACTGGAAAAAATTTCGGCCTTAAGTACTTCTAATAATTTATTGGGCGTATTTAAGAAAAAAACTGCATTAAACAGTATCAACATCAGCAACAAAATCACTTTATTTTTAGATGATATACAGGACCCGGGAAACTTAGGTACAATTATAAGAACCGCAGATTGGTTTGGAATAGAAACAATTTTTTGCAGCAATGCAACGGCAGATTGTTACAACCCAAAAGTTGTTCAGAGCACTATGGCAAGCCTTGGCAGAGTAAATATTTTTTATGGAAGCCTTATTGAAGAATTGCAAAAACATAAAAATATAAAAAAATATGCAGCAGTTTTGGCTGGAAAGAATTTGGAGAGTTTTGGAAAAATAAATGAAGGCATCTTAGTTATTGGAAATGAATCGAAAGGTATTTCTGCCGAAGTGATGGAGTTTGTAGACGAAAAAATTACCATACCAAAAAAGGGTAAAGCTGAATCATTAAATGCTGCCGTGGCTGCGGGCATCATTTTATATTCAATTACGAATTAATTCTATCTGAAAGTTATTGCTTTTACCGGCTGTACTTTTTTTACCAGATAAGTTGGTATAATAAGAGTGACCATACATATTGCTAACGTAAATAAATCTACAAAAACAATTTGTTTCCAATCAACATCAGCCTGTGCTACAGACATATAATATGACTCCTCATTTAATTTTATAAAGCCGGTTCTTTGTTGCAGTACACATATCCCAACACCCAATAATGTTCCTCCTATAATCCCTAACAAAGCAATGCCTGAAGTATTTATTAAAAATATTTTTTGAATGTCCCAGTCAGTTGCCCCAGTTGCTTTTAAAATGCCCGTCATGGCTGTTCGCTCCAAAGCCAGAATTATTAAGCATGTTACCAAATTTACTGCCGCTACAATAATCATTATCACCAATAAAATATTTTTTAACTGACCCTGTAAATTGAGCCAGTCAAAAATCTGTGGATAAATTTCTCTTATACTTTTACTGTACCAAGTATCGGGCAACTCAGCATACATTTTTTTTGAAATACTGTCTGTTCTTTTATAATCATTTAAAAGCACTTCATAGCCTCCAATTTGTGTAGGTTCCCAATTGTTCAATCTTCTGATCAGGTTTAGATCGCACAAAGCAAAATTTTTATCATACTCCTCAATTCCAATTTTATAAATACCTGCAATGTTTAATTTGCGTTGCGTTTTGGATCCATCAGGTCTAAAAAAATATACAATCAAGCTATCCCCAACAGTAAGCTTTAATTGGTTTGCCGTATAGCTACTTATGTTTATTTGCTTGCTGTAATTGCTGTCAGCAAAGGATAGCCATTTTCCTTTTAATAGAAAAGGTTGCAGTCTTTTAAAATTATATTTTTTATCAATACCTTTCAACAACACACTTTCTATATCAGTGCCATATTTTAAAATTGCCGATTTGGTTGCATATTTTTCTACGGAGGAAACATAAGGTAATTTCTTTAAATAATTTTCTACAGTATCATTTGCGTAGATTGAATATTCTTCGGCATTGCCCACTCTGTCTTCAATGTTTTGTTGCACCCTTACATGCCCCCAAAAATTAAAAACTTTTGTACTTATTACTCTTTGAAAACCATTTACAAAACTAAGCGCCACAATCATAACTGCAACGCTGAGTATAGTAGCAGCGGCTGCAAGCCCGATTATGAACCTGCTAAAAGTTTTCTGTTTAACAGATGCTAATCTTTTGGCAATGAAGTAAGAAACGTTCAAATCGGAAATTTTTTGTTGTACCTTCAAA
>JAYUZL010000222.1:0-16273 GCA_043751875.1 Ferruginibacter sp. | reverse complement strand
GTCATATCCATACATACATTGCCAATCACTGCTGCGCTGTTACCGTTAACGAGCATTTTGCCTTTTCCATTGCTCAACAAACGTGGATATCCATCGGCATAGCCAATTCTAACTGTGGCAATCTTTAAATCTTTGTCCGCAATTGCTGCTCTGTTATAACCAACACTTTGTCCCTTTTCTACATACTTTACTTGTGCTATGGTTGTCTTTAAAGTAGTAACATTTTGTAGGCGATGTTGTACTGCAATTGTACTATCTACTCCGTACAACCCAATTCCTAACCTAATCATATTCATTTGCAAATGCGGATGTCGGTAAATGGCAGATGAGTTGGCAATATGTCTTATAAATGTGTAACCAATACTTTCTTCAATTTTATTTGCTGCTGCCAAGAACAAATCTGTTTGTTGGCTTGTAAAATCATCATGAATTGCCGCACCGCTTGCAGCAAGATGAGAAAATACAGAAATCACTTTTAAATTACATTGTTGTTTCAAAATAATACACAATCCGGACATATCTTTTTCTTCAAAACCTAGGCGGTGCATGCCTGTATCTATTTTAATATGAACCGGATAATTTTCAATATTCTTTTCCCTTAAAAAATCTATAAACACTTTTAAAATACCGAAGGAATAAAGTTCAGGTTCCAATTGGTACTTTACAATATTTTCAAAACCGGCTATTTCCGCATTTAATACCACTATTGGCAGTTTTATACCTGCAGTTCTAATATCCACACCTTCATCTGCATAAGCCACTGCGAGGTAATCTACGCCAGCATGCTGCAAAACATTTGCAATTTCAAAGCTACCGCTACCATAACTAAAGGCCTTTACCATAGCCATTATTTTAACGCCTGGCTCTAACATTTTTTTGTACACTGTAAGGTTATGGCGTAACGCATTGAGGTTAATTTCCAGTTGTGTTTCATGAAACTTCTGTTCCAATAACCTGCTTATTTTCTCAAACTCAAAAACCCTTGCACCTTTTAACAAAATAACTTCTTGTTGAAATATATGTTGATGCAAATTGTTTAAAAAACTTTCTGTGCTGCTATAAAAAAAAGTTTCCTTGATAGAGGAAAACAAATTTGCATTTTTAGAAATTGCTTGACCAATCCCAACCAGGCGGTGCACTTTATTTTGTATAAGCAGTTGTTCAACTTTGCTGTAAAGTATTGATGCAGATTCGCCACTCTGCAAAATATCACTTAAAATAACAGTGCGCTTTACCTGCTGGTTTTGTTGGTTTAAAAATTCGAGAGAAACTGCAAGCGACTGCAAATCTGCACTGTAACTGTCATTAATAATAGAGCAGTTATTTTTTCCCTGTTTTAACTCAAGCCTCATTTCTAATCTTCGCAATGCCTGCATTTTCTCAATAATTAATGCAAGCGGTAAATTTAAAATAAGCAAAACGGAACAACAGGTTATAGCATTGTTTACAGATGCTTTATCTGTGAAGGGGATAGAAAATGTAAATTCATTTCCTTTGTATTGGCAGACTATTTCTGTTTTATTGTTCCTTCTTAATGTTGTCTTAATCTGCAAGTCAGCTGCGCTTTTTTTACTCCAGCAAAATAATTGTAAAGACGGATTTGTGTTGGCAATAAAATAATTGATTTCTCTAAACAGAACCTCATCATCACAACAAAAAACAAGTTGTTTTGTGTTTATAAAGAGCAGCAATTTTTCTTGTATTTTTTGCCGGAGAGATGTAAAACCTTCTGCATGTGCTTCACCAATAAAGGTAATAATACCAATTTCGGGATCAATTATTTTCTGCAGGTTTTCCATTTCACCGGGCAGAGAAATACCTGATTCAAAAATTCCCAAAGTATGGTCTTCATTCATTCTCCACACACTCAGGGGCACACCTGTCTGTGAATTATAACTTTTAGGATTCCTCACAATATTGAAATTATCATCCAACAATTGTGTCAGCCATTCTTTTACAATCGTTTTTCCATTACTACCTGTTATGCCGATTACCGGATAGGTAAATCGATGCCTGTGTTGTATCACTAAAATATGCAAAGCCGTAAGCACATCCTTTACTTTTAAAAAGTTTGCATTTGCATATTTGGCTATTTCCTGCTCTGCAAAATTTTCATCTACAACAAAATTTCTTGCGCCTTTCTCGTACAACGATTTTATAAATGAATCACCGCTTCTGCCAATACCACTTAATGCAAAAAACAGAGAGGAATTTGAGAATAGTAATTTCCTGCTGTCGGTTAACAGGTTTTCAATAAGCACATCTTCTCCCTTTTGCAAAACATTTGCATGTATCATTTTGGCAATTTCTGAAACTTTGTAACTCACGTATAGCTTTTATAAATGCTTATTCAATTCAGTTCAATCTTTTTGCTCAAAATAATCATCAGGAGCACCTTCCTTTTTATTAAACACGGAGTAGATAATGCTGCCAAAAATACACACGATAATAACAGCAAGCGATGCCCACTCAGGCAAATGCAGATATTTTTCATTTACACCAACATATCCTAACAAAGGCAATAACATCTTTACGCCAATAAACAGCAGTACAATCGCTATGCCTTCCTGCAGATAATCAAATTTACTGGCAGCACCACGAAGTAAAAAGAAAAGGCTGCGCAAACCCAACACTGCAAAAATGTTAGAGGAATAGATCAGCATCTTTTTAGATGGATCAGGTATAACAGAAAACACTGCCGGTATAGAATCTACTGCAAAAACAATGTCAATTAAACCAAGCATTACAACCACCATGGACAGTGTAGTAAAAAATGTTTTTCCTTCTTTTTTTATAATGAAGCGCCCATTCGGTTCTTCATTGGTGGTACGCATTAATTTTGTGAGTAGTTTATAAGCCCAGTTTGTTTGTGGGTTAAACTCATCATCTTCGTTGCTGCTAAACATTTTTATAGCAGTAAAAACCAGGAATACACCGAAAAGATACATCACCCAGGTAAACCTCCCTACCAACTCACTTCCCAATGCAATAAAAATTATCCTAAATACAATTGCCATTAAAATACCGAGCAGCAATACCCTTGAATAATTCATTTCTTTAACTCTAAAAAAATTAAAAATTATAATAAATACAAAAATATTATCGATAGAAAGCGACCACTCGAGCAGGTAAGCAGAAATATAAGAAACAGCATCTTTTTTTCCATTGCCGTCAATATCTTCCCACCAAATAAAAGCACAAAAAGCCATTGACAGCGTTACCCAAAAAAATGTTTGTATCAGTGCAGTCTTTAAGCCTATTTTCTGATTTTTTTTGCTGAGTAAACCAAGGTCAAAAATAAGTGCCACAATTACTACTATTCCAAAAACAAGGTAAATAATTTGTTGTTTGTCCATTATTTATTTTGTGAATTTTCTTCTGCGCAGCCATTTAAAAATAAATGCAAATAACACAGCCATAAAAATTGGTAAAGCAATGTTTAAAACCTGCCAAAGACTTTTTTGTTCAGCTGTTTTTTTATTATCCAATAATCTTACTACATAATCTTTTGCTTTTGCTTCGCTTAATCCGTTCTCATTAATTAAGTAATCAAGACAGTTTTGTAAAAAATCTTTGTTTGCAAATGGAACCTGAGCCTGCGTTCCATAAGTATATACGTTCATTCCCATAGGTATAGGATTCCCTTTTACAACACTGTTTAAAACCAAATCTCCATCACCCACAACAATTATTTTATTGGTGGAAATTGATTGTGTCTTAAAAATAAGATCATGCCGCTCAAGGCTATCTCTCATTGCCGGCGAAAGCCTGTTTGCAAACATCGACCTAAATTTACCTTCAAGTAAAACTGCCACCGGCACATTACTTTTTTTGTATTTAGCATCTTCAGGTGCATTCACATTTTCGGCCCCGCTAATTACTGCAGGGGATCCTATAGTTCTGGCATTTGCAGATGAACTTAGTAGAATTGTTTTTGTAATCCCGTCGGCTTCTACGGTATCTAAAGAATTTACAAACCTACCCGAAACAAAACCCAGTCCTTTATTTATCGGGTGTGTTCCTTTCGATTCCATTACCGGAAAATAATTCCAGGGCAGCAGTTCAAACTGACCGTTTCCATTCACATCAAAAGGTAAATAATCGCATTGCAGATCCATCAACAAATTTGCATTGATACGTATGCCATAATTAAAAAAAAGATCGTTCCACTTAAGGTCTCTGTCAAAAGCTGTCACTTGATTCTTAATTTGAAGGCTGTCCATTTCTGCATTTAACCTGTCGGCAAAAACCAATAGCTTACCGCCGTTCATTACGTATTGGTCAAGTTTTAGTTTTTGTTCGTCTGAAAAAGAAATGGTTGGTTTTACAATTATTAGCACCTTAATTTCTGCCTGTAAAAACTTTGGGGTGGAAAGATCAAAAGTGAAAAGATTGTAATCTTTTTTTAATACATTTTCAACAAGATCGTAGGTATTAAAACGACCAATATCTGGCTCGCCATTACCGGTTGCATAACCAATAACCGGCTTTTGTTTTTGTGTTATTTTTGCTATCGCATCTGCCAACCTGTACTCCAGCAACGCCTCCGCACTATTGAGCTCCGTAAAATTTATACGTCGTATTTTACCTTTGTATAATTCTACAGGAATAGTTTTCTCTTCATAATGTATCAATGCAAAAGGATAAACATTTTGTTGCTGTTGCCCTTCTTTAAGCTGACTTGTAAGGTTAATCGGCGAAAGCCCCATAGCGGTTAAAGTATCTGCATACGATACCTCCGTGCCAGGCATTAAATCATCCGGCGATATAAAGTTATACTGTATTTTATTTCCTGCTACTTCTTTAAACTCTTTCAGCATATCATTTGTAGAAGATGATAGCTGCCTGAAACCTGACGGAAAATTACCTTTTAAAAAAACATCTATCACTACCGGGGCATCTAACTTTACAAGTAGTTTTTTCGTTGCATTACTGAGTGTAAACCGTTTTTCGTTTGTTAGATCTACCCTTGTATGAAACTGTGATGCAGCCCAGTTTATGACCAATAAAATAATAAGAATTAGCGGTAACCAAAACCTGCTGTTGAAAACTGTTTTCATTATTTTCTACTGATCTTTTTTACTGTTATCAATAATGAAAGAAAAATGAGGGTGAGAAAATATACAACATCTCTTGAGTCTATTACCCCACGGCTGATACTTCTGTAATGAAAATCTATACCCAGCATTTCAATATAATAGTCAGCGCCTCCGGTAAAAAATGGCAGTTTACTTAGTGCGTTAAAACCATAGTATAAAGTGAGACAAAAAAAACTGCTTATTAAAAAAGCTACAACTGCGTTGCTCGTAAAACTGCTGCAACACAAACATATTGCTGCAAATACCGCGGCCAATAAAAACAACCCCACATAACTTCCTAATAACCCCCCCGCATCAATACCCGCCTGTGTAGCCAATGCTTTTACAGTGAGTATGTATAAGAACGTAGGGGCAATAACAAACACCAGCACAACAAGCACAGCAAAATATTTTCCCCATATTATTTGCCAAGGTGTAATTGGTTTAGTTTTAAGCAATTCAAATGTGCCGGTCTTAAATTCATCTGACAACGTATGCATCGTTACAGCAGGTATAAGAAACATCAATACCCATGGGCCAATATCAAAAAAGCTTGATAGGCTGGCATAGTTGTTATTTTAAATACTACTCTCAGGGAGTAAAAATAGAAATATCCCACATACCAATAAAAAAAGAATGATAGCAATGTACCCAGTTAGGTTGCTGAAAAACCTGTTTAATTCTTTAATGCAAATGCTATACATATTTGTTATAAGTTGCTGCAATTTACAGTTTAACTTCTTACATTTTAGTTGTAGATTGTATTTAATATAATAGCATGCAGCATATTTAGTTGGGTAATGGTCTTTATTTTACAACCACGTTTTTTGGGTGTTCGAAAGTTATACATACTGTTTATTGATTTGCAATCGTAGCAATTTGAAACAGTTTTAATAATAGTGTTATCAACACTAATTGCTCTTCCCCTACTTTTCAAAGCGGGGGATTTTTTATTAGCTTTAATCATATAATACTGTATCACCACATTATTTACATCCATAAATAAATTCAACTCTAATAAAATTTTCTCTATTAAATAAAATTCCTAAATTCATATAGTAAAATTTCATCATCATAAAAATTTGTATAATGAAAAAATTCTTAGGTCTCTTATGCTGCTCAATTGTGTTAGGCATAGGTTGTACAAAAACCGCATTAAATGATGTCAACAATGATGAAACTCTGTTTAATTCGTCAACTATTTTTCACCGGAGTTGCGCATCACAGGAAGTTCTTGAAGCTCAATTATGGGCTGACCCGACTTTGGCCGCAAGAATGAAAGCAATTGAAGAATTTACTACAAGGTTTGCTAAAAATCCTTACTCTTACAGGCCATCAGGCAGTGGAATTATACAAATACCGGTGGTGGTAAATGTTGTCTATAATACTCCTGCACAAGACATTCCTTTAAGCCAGATACAATCTCAGATAGATGTGCTTAACGCAGATTTTGGTGGCACCAATACTGATATTAGAAAAGTTCCATCTTACTTTGTAGGAGTTAAAGCGGGTGACGTAAATGTTCGTTTCGTTTTAGATACTGTGATAAGAATATTAACTAAAAAAACAAGTTTTAAAACAAACGATGCTGTTTAAAAAGCTTCTGGTGGTGGTATTGAACCAACCAGCCCTAATACAAGATTAAATATCTGGAGTTGTAATTTGAGTAATGGCATTTTAGGATATGCACAATTTCCCGGTGGTAACCCCGCAACTGATGGAGTAATAATTTTATACAATGCTCTTGGTCTTACCAATCTGGTACCGTACAATTTGGGAAGAACTGCAACGCATGAAGTTGGTCATTGGTTAAACCTTCGTCATATTTGGGGGGATGCTAATTGTGGAAATGATTTTGTTGGCGATACGCCTTTACATACTGGCGCTAATTATGGTTGCCCTGCAGAAGGAACAAAAAGTACTTGCACAGGAACCCCTATTATGATGACGATGAATTACATGGAGTATTCAGATGATCCATGTTTTTACATGTTTAGGTAGGTCAAAAAATCCGCATGAATGCAACCTTTGTTGCCGGCGGACCAAGAAATTCCTTTGCTAACCATAACAAATCCATTAATATATAATATAAAAAGCGGAAGGACTAAATCCTTCCGCTTTTTATATGCTTTAAATAGTAATACATCTCGAGATTTGAGAGGTATTATTATTATTTTTTATTAATTTATTCTACTTTTTATACTGCAAAACTTTCCCCACAGCCACAACTCCTACTTGCATTTGGATTATTGAAAAAGAAACCTTTTCCATTTAAACCATCACTAAATTCCAATTCAGTATTAACCAGGTAAAGGAAACTTTTAAGATCGGTTACAATCTTTACTCCCTTATCTTCAAACACTTGATCCATCGGTTTTACTTCGTTGTCAAAATCCATTTTATAACTTAAGCCACTGCAACCACCACCCACAACACCTACACGAAGAAAATAATTTTCATCATCTCCCACCCCAGATTCTGACATAAGGTTTTGGACTTTTGCTTTTGCTTTATCAGAGATATAAATTGCATTACTATTGTCTATTGCTACCATAGTTAAATGTGCATTTTAAAATATTCTGATTTGCTTGTAAAAAAGCAACACGCTTTATTAACCATCAAATTAGCTAATTATTAAATTGATTTAATGAACCAAACTCTCTTCAAACTTAATTGCTTCTTTACCATTTTTTACACGGTAATCATTTATTGCTGCTTTTATAGCATCTTCAGCCAATACAGAACAGTGAATTTTAACCGGAGGTAAATTTAATTCCTCTACAAAATCCATATTATCTACTGTAAGAGCTTCATCAACACTTTTACCTTTTAACCATTCTGTAGCTAAAGATGAGGACGCAATTGCTGAACCGCAACCAAAGGTTTTAAATTTTGCATCAGTAATAATTCCTGTTGCGTCATCTACTTGTATTTGCAGACGCATAACATCGCCGCACTCCGGTGCACCTACCAATCCAGTTCCTACGCTTTTATCTGCTTTGTCAAGTGTTCCGACATTTTTAGGATTCTGATAATGATCTATTAATTTTTCTGAGTAAGCCATAATAAGAAAATTTGAAAATGTTACAATTTGCAAATTTGCAAAATGTTTAAACTACTGCTTTATTATTAAATTTATTAATTTTTAATACTCTCACCAACTTTTGCAAATTTGCGTATTGGTATTTTCTGCCTATTTATTTTAATGAGCTGCCCACTCAATACTATTTAAATCTATTCCCTCTTTGTACATTTCCCACAGCGGGCTCATTTCTCTTAACTTAATTACTGTTTCACTTATTGCCTTTACAGTATAATCGATTTGCTCATCTGTTGTAAACCTACCTAATCCAAAACGTAAAGAACTATGCGCCAGGTCATCTCCTAAACCCAATGCTTTTAAAACGTAAGATGGTTCTAAAGATGCAGACGTACATGCGGAACCGGAACTCAATGCAATGTTTTTATTAAAACCCATCAGCAAACCTTCACCCTCAACATGCTTAAAAGAAATATTGGTTACATGAGGCAGACGGTGTTCTGTACTGCCATTGATGTAGGCTTCTTCAAGTAACATTAAAGCGGTTTCCAGTTTATCCCTCATTTTGCTGATGCGTTTTGTATCAGCTTCCATATCCAGCATACACAATTCGCAAGCTTTACCCATACCTACAATGCCGGGTACATTTAATGTGCCTGATCGCATACCACGCTCATGACCACCGCCATCCATCTGCGCTGTAACTTTTACACGGGGGTTTTTTCTACGAACATACAATGCGCCCACTCCTTTAGGACCATACATTTTATGCGCTGTAAATGCCATAACATCAATCCCATCTTTGTTTACATCTACAGCTATTTTACCTACAGCCTGCGTTGCATCTGTAAACAACAACACACCGTGTTTTTTAGCGATTGCGCTTATTTCCCTTATCGGCATTATGGTTCCGATTTCGTTATTGGCCCACATAATTGAAATTAAAATAGTAGTGGGCTTTATAGCTGCTTCCAGTTCTTTCAGATCAATTAAACCATCGGGCTGTACTTTTATATAAGTTACTTCTCCACCAAGTTTTTCTATGTGTTTGCAGGTATCCAACACCGCTTTGTGCTCAGTAGTTGCAGTAATTATATGATTTCCTTTTTGGGAATACATTTCAAACACACCTTTAATACCAAGGTTGTCACCTTCTGTAGCCCCACTTGTAAAAATAATTTCTTTAGGGTCAGCACCTATCAGTTTGGCCACCTGCTCACGGGCGTAGTCAACGGCTTCTTCAGCTTTCCAGCCAAAAGGATGGTTGCGGCTTGCTGCATTCCCATAATCCTCCAAAAAGTAAGGAGTCATTGCCTCCAACACCCTTGGATCCATTGGAGTTGTGGAATTATTATCTAGGTATATCGGTAATTTCAACATTCTAATTAATATTTAATTTATAAACAAATTTACTACAATCGTTCTACTTTAGCGTTACCATTAAAGAAATAATAAACTATGCTTCAACCAGAACATATCGGTATCGCTGTTGCTGATTTATCAATATCCGTTCCGCTGTTTGAAAAACTGCTGAATAGTCAGTGTTACAAGACAGAAACGGTAGATGCTGAACAAGTAAACGCCGCCTTTTTTAAAACGGGACAAACGAAAATAGAACTGCTGGAAAGTGCCGGCCCGGATGGCGTTATTGCTAAATTTATTGATCGCAAAGGAGAAGGTATTCACCATATTGCTTTTGAAGTAACCGATATAGTAGCCGAAATGAAACGCCTGCAAGCCAATGGTTTTGTACTCCTGAATGAAAAACCTAAACAAGGTGCCGATAATAAACTTGTTTGCTTCTTACACCCAAAAGGAACAAATGGGGTTTTGGTGGAGTTGTGTCAGGAGAGGAAATAAATTGTTTTTGCACAGAGTTAAACGTCTTGTTTATCTGCTAATAAGTTTATAACAGATTGGGGAGATTCTAATTATTTTATATTAGGCGTTTTTATAAATAATTTTTACTTTTTCAAATTCATATTTCCAGCCCTTTTTATGAATCCATTGCTAATATTATCGTTGTCTTTTTTATCAAAAAATATTTTTGGACAAAACGCTAAAAAACACAACCAAAATTTCTATCGGCTACAGTTTTTCTCCTAAATTTAGTTTTAGAGCACTTAAAAATAGCAGTGGCAATAATTCTACTGACTAATAATAAATAGCAGAGACAAAATTGAAGCAGCGAGGTTTGGTTACACTACGGGGTTTAAATTAATCTTTCATTTTTCTGACTGTTTTGGCTTTGAAACAGGAATTCAATACTTCAAAAAAGGATATAAAACGAAAGAAAAAACTTAATTTACTTTCCTCCCAATTCCACTGACCCTAATAAATTAACAATAAAATATTCATATCAATAAATTAGTATCCCGTTACGGGCAAAATTTGCATTTGGTAAAAGTAAGGCTCGTTTTATTTCCAGCGAAGGCTTCATCACAAATTTTTTTAATTGGTGTAAAGCAGTCTATCAAATTAAAATATGCTGACAGCAAAACCGAGAAAAAAATGAATCTTCAACATCGGGTTTTAATAAAATCGACATTTCTCTAATAGTAAGTATTGGCGGGGACTATAAATTAAAAGACAAAATACATTTATCAGTTAAACCAACTTTTAGATTTGGGCTAACTGAAACGAAAGGCGCTCCTATAAAAGAAAAACTTTGGAGCCCAGGGTTGGTTTTAGGTTTATCTTATGACTTAGGGCAATTAAGAAACGGAAGTAAATTAAACAAAATCTGTTTACTCTTGTTTGGTGTCAATATACAAATGTTTTCAATAATTTGTTCCTTGCAGAAATTTTTTTGACTTATAGAAACGCCATAACATTGTTAATTTAACAGATAGTGGTAAAAGAATTTTGTTACTACCTCTAATAATTTTAATAGATCAAGAGTAAACCTCTGCATTTAAAATCAATTTATTTCATATTTTCTGTCTTCTACATTCCATACGATTCGGTGGTCTTGATTTGCATTAAAGCCTTTGTATTCTGCAAACATTAGAAGTAAAATATAACTAAATTTGAAAATAGCATTTTCTAACACTGACATTTATCACGAATAAAAAAAGCTATGCTTGAAATAATTTGTTGAGGGCTTTTTCTATTCAAAAAACGGTGAGGCACTAAAACTATTTTTATATATCGAAATAAAACAATCATCATGAAAATTTTAAAAACATGGCTACTGATAATAATGGCAACTACATTTGCCCAGATAAGCCTGGCACAATCTGATAATGTTTCACCCATAGATACTACGCTTTACGGTAGAAATAAAGCTGTAGGTAAGTATATAAAAACAAGGGGTATAAATCTGTATTATGAAATCTATGGCGAAGGAGAGCCTCTGTTAATTATACATGGCAATGGAGGCTCCATAAATAACTTTATTTACCAGATACCTTATTTTGCAAAAAGCTATAAGGTGATATTGGCTGACAGCCGGGCACAGGGCAAATCTATTGATAATGGCGATTCTTTAAGCTATGAAATGATGACTGATGATCTTAATGCTTTGCTCGATACGCTGCATTTTAAAAACTGCAATATAATTGGATGGAGTGATGGTGGCATCAACGGTTTACTGCTTGCATTGCGCCATCCTGATAAAGTAAAAAAACTTGCTATAACGGGTGCAAATCTCTGGCCGGAGGCTACAGCCGTTGATCCTTTTATTTACAAATGGGCGAGAAATTATTATGACTCCTTAAAAAGATTGCCAGCAACACCCAATATTAAAGAAAGCATTAAACTTACACGACTATTGGCTTTTGAGCCTCACATAGCTACCAAACAACTACAAAATATAAAATGTCCAACCCTTGTCATTGGTGGAGACCATGATGTAATATTGCCACAGCATACTATGCTGATTGCACAATCAATTCCTAATTCTTATTTGTGGATACTACCAAATTCAGGGCATTCAACGCCCATTTTCTACAAAGAAGTATTTAATACTGAAATAGATAATTTCTTTAAAAAACCATTTAGAACAATAGAAGGTTTTGGGCGGTTTAATTAAAAGATTATTGTAATGATCGCATATTGGCAAGATATATTTTTACAAACAATTTTTTACCGGAAATTGTTTAAACCTATCATAATCAACTTATACTAAACTGAAATAAAAGCAAAATTAGTTCTAGACTGTATACAGGACAAATAATTTAAAGCTATATCAGTTTAAACTAACTATTGTTAGTTATATTTACTTTTTATTAATCAACAAAAATTATTATGAATTTATTATTAAGAAGCTTCACTTTTGCTTCGTCTTCTGTTTTGTTATTTGCGTCCTGCAACAAAAATGAAAGTGCCGCCACTATGTCTGCACCAACTGTAGTAAAGGAATATAGCATAAAAATGGCTGCTGCAAATGAAATTGCTATTAACTCCCGAATGGAAACTTCTACTGCTGCATTAAAAATATTTTCTGATAACAGTATCAGCTTAACAGCATCATTTAGCAATTTTACTGCGGGTGATACAATCAAAGCTGCTCACATTCATGTTGGTAATGCAGTAAGTAATGGTAGTATTGTTTTACCATTTACAATTGTGGCTACAGGTGCTGCAGTAGAAGCCAAAGCGTTAAATGTAAGACAAACACTTATAGACAGCCTTACAAACAATCTTACTGAGTTCTACGCAAATGTTCATTCTGTACTATCACCCGGTGGATTTGCACGTGGGCAGATTGGGAAAAATATTTTACAGGCATATAATGTGTCTTTAATTGGAACAAATGAGACAATCCCTGTAACTACAACAGCAACCGGTATCGCAATTGTAAGGATTAACGAAGACAATAAAATGCTTTCAAAAATTAACATCAGTAATTTAGAAAGCAATGACACTTTACGTTTTGCGCACATTCATATTGGTGCAGCTGGAATGAATGGTCCGGTTATTATTAATCTTGCAGATACAAGGAATGATTTTGGAAGCACACAAACAAGAACCATTAGTGCAGGATTGGCAGATTCTATTGCTACAAAAATGGTATACGTAAATGTACATTCAAATTTATCGCTAGGAGGTAAATTGAGAGGACAAATTAGATAGTAACATCAATAATATTATTAAACCGAAATCATGCTAGTTAAACTATTAATTAAAATGATTTCGGTTTTTTTATGCTGTCAATAGAAATGGACAAATTTCACATTTTCAATTTATGAAGCTAAGGAAGTAACAGCCCACAAAGCTGTAAGCGAAATTAAAATCCAAAGTATTACTGCTTGCAGTAAAGGCAATATCCCAACTGATTGAAACACTTTTTTAGACAGACCGCAGCCAATTAAAAACAACGTGAGTGTTAGTCCTGCCTTTGCAATACTAACAAGGTAATGACCAAATTGCTGAACCAATGGCACGTAAGAATTTAAAACCATCGCAACAACGAACAAACCAATAAAATACGGTATTTTAATTTTACTGCCTTTATTTTTAAACAAAAATGTAGATAGAAAGGCCACAGGAATAATCCAGAGTGCCCGGGCAAGCTTTATGGTAGTGGCAATTTCCAGTGCCTGTGCGCCATATTTGCTTGCAGCACCAACCACAGAGCTGGTATCATGTATGGCAATTGCACACCAAAGCCCAAATTGTGATTGTGATAAATGTAATTGATGGCCTATGAATGGAAATACTATTAAAGCTATGGAGTTAAGAATAAATACTGCTCCCAATGCTACAGAAATTTGTTTTTCTTCTGCCCTAATTACCGGTGAAATTGCCGCTATTGCACTACCTCCGCAAATAGCAGTACCTGTAGAAATTAAGTAAGAAGTTTTCTTTTCAATTTTTAGTATTTTACCTAAAAAATAACCAAAAACCAATGTGCCACATATTGATACAACAGTAAATAAAATACCTTCTTTGCCTGCCTTCAATGCACTGTGTACATTCATTCCAAACCCTAAGCCAATGACCGATATTTTAAGTAGAATTTGTGTGGATTTGTTATTAAACCTTGAATATGGATGCCCGATAAATAATGCAATAATAAGCCCTATTAACAATGCAACAGGTGGAGACACAAAAGGAAATAAACAAAGTATAGCCGCAAAAATAAAAATTATTTTTTGTAAATTATGCCTGTGCTTATAAGGCTCCTCAATTACATCATTATGCGGTTGGTTCATTCAGAGTTTTTAGTTGGGAACGGCAAATGTGTAGTTTAATATTTATTATGCAATATTGCGAATAGACATGCAGTATAATGTAAAGTAATGAACCATTATATTAACCGCCACTACTTTTTTAAACAATGGTGAATTATAAAAAAATATTAATGTTACATTTTAAATAACCAACAAATGATAACATTTTTTATATTGATTGTAGTTCTTGTTGCTGCTATTTTTCTTTTTATACAGCAGGTTAAATTTGGCACCTTGCCAAAAGCCGATAGACTTTCAATAATAAAAAAATCCATTAATTACAACGATGGAAAATTCACAAATGAAAGTTTTACGCCAGATCTTGCAGAAGGAGTTACCTACTACAAAGTGATAAAAAATTTATTATTTAATAAAAATAAAAGGCTGAAACCTTCCTCAATACTTCCTTCTGTAAAAAAAAACCTGCATAACATATCAAATGAAGAAGATATTTTTGTTTGGTTTGGGCACTCGTCTTATTTTCTACAAATAGAAGGTAAAAAAATATTGGTAGATCCTGTTTTAAGCGGTGCTGCTTCTCCCCTACCTTTCTCAATAAAAAGTTTTGCAGGTACAGATATTTACACCGCTGATGAATTACCGGAAATAGACTTTCTTTTTATAAGCCATGACCACTGGGATCATTTAGACTACACGACTATAAAAACTTTAAAGCCTAAGATAAAACAAGTCATCTGCGGTTTAGGAACCGGTGCACATTTTGAAAAATGGGGTTTCAAAAAAGAAAATATAATTGAAGAGGACTGGAACAAACATATAGAATTGAACAATGGTTTTACTATTGATACAATTCCTGCAAGGCATTTTTCAGGCAGAGGATTTAAAAGAAATAAAGCCCTTTGGTTGTCTTACGTTTTACAAACATCAACAAAGAAAATTTTTATTGGTGGTGACAGCGGTTATGATACTCATTTTAAAAAAGCAGGAGATACATTTGGACCTTTCGATATTGCCATATTAGAATGTGGGCAGTATGACTTAAGTTGGAAATATATTCACATGCTGCCGCATGAAGTATTGCAGGCTGCTAAAGACTTGAAAGCAAAAAAAATTATACCCGTGCATTGGAGTAAATTTAAACTTGCCAACCATGACTGGGATACACCCATAAAAGAATTACTTGCCTTTAATGAGAAAACAGATCTTAACATACTAACACCTATGATTGGTGAAAAAGTATTGCTTAATAAGGATCAGGTATTTACAAAATGGTGGAAGGGTGTAAAGTAATTCCAACAACCTAAATACTTTTTGAAAATTAATTTAAATAAGGATTATTTTCGAGCTCGTTACTAATTGTTGTAACAGAACCATGACCACTGTATACAATGGTATCTTTAGGCAACGTCAAAAGATTTTCTTTTATACTTTTTATTAATTGCTCATGGTTACCGCCAGGCAAATCACTTCTACCAATACTGTTCTTAAACAATGCATCACCACTTATTACAAATTTATCTTTGGCACAATAAAAAGCCAGACTTCCCGGGCTGTGACCCGGTACGAGTAAAACTTTTAATACATCCTCTCCTAATGAAATTGTATCCCCTGCATTCAATAACATAAAATCTCCTGTATAATTATCAAAAGGCATATTGTACATAAGTCCACTTGATGGTGCAAAGGCTAAAACTGCTTTTTCATTTTCGTGAAGCTGTAATGTAAGATCATATTTTTCTGATATGAATTTATTTCCAAAAACATGATCCAAATGGCAATGCGTATTGATAAGCATTTTGGGTATTAACTTATTGGCTGTTATAAAAGCAATTAATTCCTCTTTTTCAGCATCAAAATAACAACCCGGATCAATAATGATGCAGTCGTTAAACTCATTGTAAAGTATGTATGTATTTTCTTGTATTGGACTAAATTCGAATGATTTTATTGTAAGCATGTATGCTAATTTAAAATGATTTTAATTGTACGGTGTAATCAACTAATTTTAAGACTTAATA
>JAYUZL010000221.1:0-28059 GCA_043751875.1 Ferruginibacter sp. | reverse complement strand
GCTACTTATGATGCCGTTGAATATGTAAAAGAAATATTTATTACAGAAATAAATTCAGTAACAGATAATCCAAATATTTTTCCTGATGAAGATTTGATTTTAAGTGGTGGAAATTTTCATGGACAACCGCTTGCACTTGCAGCAGATTTTTTAGCGATTGCCATGAGCGAAATTGCTAGTATCAGTGAGCGAAGAACATATCAACTCATCAGTGGTCAAAGACATTTGCCTGCATTTCTTATAAAAACACCAGGGTTGCATTCCGGCATGATGATTATACAGTACACTGCTGCAAGCATTGTAAGTGAAAACAAACAATTATGTACACCATCTTCTGTAGATTCAATACCAAGCAGCAACAACCAGGAAGACCATGTGAGTATGGGTGCAAATGGCGCTGTAAAATGCAAAAGAGTAATAGATAATGTAGAAAAAGTGCTGGCAATAGAATTGTTGGCTGCAGCGCAGGCTCTTGAGTTTCGCAGACCATTAAAAACATCCGAACGATTAGAAAAAATTATAACTGCATTTAGAAAAGTCGTAAGTTTTAACGAAGAAGATAGAGTGATGAGAATTGACATAATGGAGGCAGTCACCTTTATAAAAACATATCCTTTATAAAAATATTTTATTTTGTGAGTAAAGAAATAGGTACTGAAAGTAGGGCTTCTATAAAAAATGAAATTATTAAGTTGTCAAATTTGCTTGATAAACAATTTGCAGCAGAATTAAATTTTAGAAATCATTGCTATTTACGAATTGCTTACGATAATAGTGTAAAAAATAAATGGGATAATGTAATACCAAAGCCTTTTATTAAAAATGCAAAAGAAGAGCAGTTGAAAAAAGCTTTAGAACTATTGAATCATTATTTTTTGGATAAACAACTCCTTTTAGAACACAATAATATTAGTCTAAAATTCAGAAGATAGGCCACTGAAAGAATTGAAATAAGTAAGATAAATTTTTATGAATTCTACATACGACTACCAAAAATATAAAACGCACACAGGTGCAATGCTAAACTGTAAAGTGATTGGGTGCAAGAAGCAGCATTAAGAATGTTGCTTAACAATTTGCATCCTGATGTTGCTGAACGTCCAAAAGAATTAATCGTTTATGGTGGCAGGGGAAAAGCTGCACGTAATATTGAGCCTCTGGATTTAATAATAAAGATATTAAAAGATTTGGAAGACGATGAAACGCTTTTAATACAAAGCGGCAAATTTATTGCTATGCATAAAACGCATAAAGATGAGCCACCGTTTTTTATCAGTAATTCGCAACTTGTTCCCAACTGGGCTAACTGGAAACATTTTGATGAGCTCGAAAAAAAGGACCGATGATGTATGGACAAATGAACGCTGGGATCTGGATTTACATAGGCAGCCAGGGTATTGTGAAAGGCACTTTTGAAACGTATTGGGCGGTGGGTGATAAACATTTTGCCCACCTCGTCAAAAGCGGAGGTGCTACAGGTGGTACTTTAAAAGGCACCTTAAATGTATCTGCCGGACTTGGAGGAATGGGTGACGCACAGCCTTTAGAAACAATAATGAATGGCGCCGTTGAATTGGTTGCAAAGGTTGAAGCTTGGCGGGTTGATAAAAGAATTGAGACAAAGTAACTCGATTAAAAATTTGAAAATATTGATGAGTCTATTGATGCTGCTTTGGCTGCAAAGCAGGGGAAGAAGCTTTAAGTATTGGTGTAGTTTGCAACGCAATAGCTTTGTTGCAGCGATTAATTTAAAGAAATATTGTGACCGATACCCTCACAGATCAAACATTGGCACACGATCCCTTGTTTAGATATATACCACAAAATCTTACAAACAATGAAGCAGAGGGACTGCGGGTGCAAAACCCAGATGAGTATCAGAACATGTGTTATGACAGCATAAAATTGCATGTGCAATTGATGTTGCAATTACAAAAAATGGGTGCTGTTACTTTTGATTATTGTAATAATTTAAGAGCCCGAGCTTTTGAAAAAGGACTTACAAATGCATTTGATTTTCCATGTTTTGTGCCTGCATATATTCTTCCTTTTTTTTGCGAAGGTAAAGGACCATTTCGTTGGGCGTCATTAAGTGGTGACCCCGAAGATATTGCTGTAACAGAGAGAGAGTGATGATGGAATTATTTCCAGATAATGAAGGCATGATAAGATTGATGAAAATGGCGCAGGAAAATATTGTTTTTCAGGGTTTGCCTGCAAGAATTTGCCGGATAGGGCAGGGTGATAGAGAAAAAGCCGGTCTAGCTTTTAATTAATTGGTGCGTACCGAAAAAGTACAAGCACCAATTGTTATTGGCAGAGATCATTTGGATATTGGAAGTGTTGCCTGCCACAACAGAGAAACCGCAGCCATGCTCGATGTGAGTGATGCCATTGTCGATTGGCCGGTTTTAAATGTTTTGGTTAACACTGCGGGCGGTGCAAGTTGGGTGAGCCTTCATCACGGCGTTGGGGTGGGCTTGGGTTACAGTATACATGCGGGTATGGTAATTGTTGCCGATGGAAGTGATGATGCCGCTACACGTATTGCGCATGTATTGCGCAACGACTCAGGCATGGGTGTTATCCGCCATGCAGATGCCGGTTACGATGTAGCAAAAGATTATGCAAGAAAATTTAATTTTGATATAAAAGAGCGACTAAACTAACGGGATTGAGGACTGTTAAACCTATTGATTTTTTCAACGTTTTTCCGGCCTTAATCGCTGTTCCGTAACAAATGATCTGCACCAACCCAACCGCTTTGCGGTGTGCAGATCATTTGGTACTTCGCTCCATCCGCCGCAGCCCTTCGTCAGTAAAACTTTTTTAAAAAGTACAGGCATAAAAAAAACGCCTTTAAAAGCGTCTTGTGCCCCGGAACGGAATTGAACCGTTACTTACATTGCTGTAAACAGGATTTTAAGTCCTGCGTGTCTACCAATTTCACCACCGGGGCAAACACATTATCTGCTTCAAAATTAGAAGAGACAAGATATAAAAAAACTCCCGTTTGGTGCGGGAGTTTTTTGGAGCGGAAGACCGGGCTCGAACCGGCCACCTCGACCTTGGCAAGGTCGCGCTCTACCAAATGAGCTACTTCCGCGACTAATTTTAAGAACTGTTCCTTCAGACAATATGCAAAATTTTTTGCTTTTTGTTTTTCGGATGGCAAAAATAAGGATTGAAATCTAATTACAAAATTTTATTTGTATTTAGGGTTGTAAAGTGTGTTATCAGGCACGTTTACCTTTGGTTTTCCTTTATACCTATGTGTATATTGTGCTAAGCAAGCTGAAAGTATAATTGCTATTACAATAGCAACCTGGCAGTACATTAGAAAACGGGAAGACGACACCCAACTGTGTGTAAAATCTTTTTCTTTATCCTCTATTATTTCTTGGTCCATTATTTGAATTTTCTTATAGCAAAAATAGGACTTATTTTTTTAAAATTTTATTTGACCTTTATAAATTCGGAAAAGGTTTTTTTATTTCTGAAATAATACTGCCATAATATACTGCCGTTGTAAGTACCGTTTAGCTTCAAATTTTTAGTTTCAAATTGCCCTGGTTTTTTCTTTTGAAATAGTACCCATTTTGCAAAATGAAGATGTGCCTTTGCAATAGCAATAAAATACCCTCCTTCGCCCGCAAACAAGCCCCTATAAGCTGCCAATGCATCGAGTCCAAAGCGAATGGGCATTTTTAAAAATAACGAGCTTGCGGAGCTGTTTTTATAAATCATGATCAGGTTATTCCTGAAATTTAAATACGTTTTTTTTGTGTTTCCTTTTGGTAAAGTACCGCCACCAACGTGATAGACTACTGAGGCAGGTTCTACATAAATCTTATATCCTGCTCTCTGCATACGCCAGCAGAGATCAATCTCTTCCTGATGGGCAAAAAAATATTCCTCAAAGCCACCTAATGAATTAAACAAAGCCGCACGTACAAACATTGCTGCACCGGATGCCCAAAAACATGGTATAGCTTTATTATATTGTCCTAAATCTTCTTCCATTTCTTCCAACACTCTTCCCCTTGCAAAAGGATAGCCGAAAGTGTCTATCCATCCGCCACAAGCACCGGCGTATTCAAAATACTTTTTATTTTTTTCATCCAGTAGTTTTGGCTGGCAGGCGCCAATCGTTTTATCTTTTTCCATTAATTTCACAATGGGTTCAATCCAACCGGGGGTTACTTCTACATCGCTGTTAAGCAAGACAAAATAATCTGCTGATATTTTTTTTAAGGCTGTATTATATCCTTTTGCAAACCCCTCATTTGTTTTGTTTAAAATGATTTCAACTGTAGGAAAATGTTGCTTTAAAAAATTGATTGAATCGTCCGTTGAAGCATTATCTGCCACAATTATTTTTTTATTTTGATAGGTAGAAGCAATTACATCGGAAAGATATTTCTCGAGAAAATGCTTGCCATTCCAGTTTAAAATTACCACAGCCACCGAGGGTGTTTGTGTATTTGTGAAAGCAATATTATTATTGTCAGCCATCATGTTGTTACAAACATACTTCATTTGTAAAATTTATATGCAGTTGCATTTCAATATTTGCTATTTTTAAATATGCTTCAACGGTTTTTAAATTTGAGAAATATTTTAGGCCTTATTGCTATTGCTTTCATAATGGCGAGTATTTTTTTCAGTAATTTTCTTGCAAAAAAAATTGCCGCCGACGAAAAAAGAAAAGTGCAGCAGTACGTGGAGGCTGTAAACGATCTTAACAATATCAATAATCAGGATACAAAACTTGCCACGAAAATAATTATTGAAAATGGTAAAGATATTCCTCTCATACAAACCAACGAAAAAGACAGTATTGTTTCCAATAATTTTGACTCAACAGCCATTGCCGAAAACAAGTTTTATTTAAAAGAGAAGTTAAGTTTACTAAAAAAGAGAAATCCACCTATAATCTGGCAAAATCCCTTAAATCCTGCAGAACAGAACTTTACATATTATGGCGAATCTGATTTGCTGGTGCAGATAAAGTATTTTCCGATTGTGCAATTGGTAGTAGCCATTCTGTTCGTCATCATCATTTTGATAGCAGTTTCAAACAGAAGTAAAAGTACCCAAAACCAGGTGTGGGCCGGTATGGCAAAAGAAACTGCGCACCAGTTAGGCACACCAATTTCATCGTTAGAAGGATGGATGGAAATGCTAAAAGAAAATGAGAGTACGCAGAAGATAGCTGTTGAAATGAGTAAGGATGTGGAGCGGTTGAAACTTGTGAGTGACAGATTTGGTAAAATTGGAAGTACCCCAAAGCTTGAAGAGACAGATCTAATAACTCAAATTGAGACGATGGTAAGTTATATTAAAAGACGAGCAACAGACAGGGTCTCTTTTAGTGTAAACACGAATGGTGAAGATGAAATTACAGCAATGATAAACCCACCGTTGTTTGACTGGGTAATTGAAAATTTATTAAAAAATGCGCTCGATGCCATGGATGGAAAAGGTGCTGTTAACATTAATATAAAAAATGAAACCGCAGAAATTATTATAGATGTAAAAGACGACGGAAAAGGCATCAGCAAAAATAATATTGCCAATGTTTTTAAACCGGGTTTTACTACCAAGCAACGAGGTTGGGGACTTGGTTTATCTTTAAGTAAACGAATAATTGATCTTTACCACAAAGGAGAATTGTTTGTAAAACAAAGTGAAATTGGTAAAGGAACTACTTTTAGGATAGTGTTAAAGAAATAAAAAACTTTCAGAAATTGAAAGTTTTTTAAACTATAATTTAGGTAATCAAATCTTACCCATAACAAACATTGTTCCTTTTGGCAGGGGATTACCACCTTCCGTTTCTAAGGTTATTGCAAAAGCCTGAGCCTGGCCAAAAGTTTTCATTTTTTGCAACTTGTATTTTTTCCCATCTTTAGATGTAATCATACCTGCATCTATCGGTTTGCCATCTACAATTGCCCAAAGCTGGTATTGTTTGCCTGCCGGTGCAATCGGCATATTAGTTGGATCAACATAAACTTCGCCCGTATTTTTCATCCAGAAAATCTTTGCTCCTGCATCAGGAGCAGCTTCCAAACCTTTTAACGAAACCGGCTCACTATATTTGCTTTGTACAATGCTCATATCTTTATCAACCTCAATTAAATGTTGGTTTAAAGAAGCAATCTGTTGCTGACTTTCAGCATATTTGTCATTTACATCTTTGTATTTGTTGTAGTAGAAAAAATTAAGTATTGTACTGCCTATTAAGAGCAGTACCGCTGCAGCAGCTGCAATGTTGCGTAAAGGAGACATAGATACAACTTTAGCTGGTGATTCAGATTCGTTTGTATTAAATGATTGGGTTGTAAAATTTAATGCTGAAAACAATTTATTCTTCACTGTGTTTGCAGGTGCAACTGCATTAGCAAATGAATAAGCTTCAAGTGCTTTCTCTATATTAATTATTTCTTCGTCAATGTCTGCATGCTGAGAGCGCAGTTGCTCAATTTTAGACACTTCTTCGAGAGACGCAGCGCCGATGACGTACATTTCTAAAAGACCTGATGTTATGATTTCTTTTTTTTCCACTTTTTTTGTTATTGCAACAGTTTTCTTAATTCAATTATGGCGGTACGCATTCTTGTCTTTACAGTCCCAAGGGGAATTTCCATTTCTTTTGAAATTTCTTCCTGAGTGTATCCACTAAAATATGCCATGTCAATAATTACCTTTTGCTCCGGTTTTAGATGTTGTAATTGCTTCCGAAGCCCGATGGTATCAAACCTGTCAGTTTTAGAGCTCTTATCTTGATATGTAATTACGGAATTTTCATCCTGGGAGATTTTTTTCCCCTTTTTGTAGCCTTTACTACGCAAAGTATCAATTGTAAGGTTTCTTGTAATGTTGATCATCCACGTAAAAAGCCTGCCTTTACTGGTATCATATTGCTTAAAGTTGTTCCAAATTTTTAGAAAGGCTTCTTGTAAAATATCCTCTGCAAGTTGTGTATCATCAACCATTCTTATAATTATTCCGTTTAAAGCGGATGCATAATTATCATATAGATACGAAAATGCTGATTGATCCTGTTCTCTCAGAAGTGTTACAAGCTCTTCTTCACTGTATTTTGTAATTGGTTGCAAAGACTTCTTTGTTTGTTTTAAATGTAAGATAATGCGTTTTACCTTAAATATTAACATGTTGTCATCCAGAAAAAAAAAATTCCGTTTTCAAGCCAAATGCTAACCGGCTTTTTTTACTTCTGAAACCGGACTGAACAAATACCACTTCCCTGTTGAAATTTCCCGGCACTTAAATCTTTTTCGTATTTTCTCGCCTTTTTCAAAAATTCTTTTTCCTTTAATTTCAAAAAGTTGCCCTGCAGGCAATTGCTCTACAAAATAAACATCTGCTTTTTTTTGGTCATAACTTTTAAGAACCCTAAGCAACTTTATATCTGCGCAACTGCTGGCAGCAGGATTACTTATTGAGCTTATTAAAGCAGTTTTTACATCAGCAGGGAAAATATTTTTTGCTACAAATACGGTTAGAATAGCACCAAAGTTCGATTTCCATTCTGAACCGTGTGGCTGTACCCGTTTTGGGTATTTTAAAAACGTAATAAGATGCCCAATTTCATGTAACAGTGTAATCAGAAAGGAAAATTTATTTAAATCACCGTTTATACTAATGCGATGACCTTTATTTTCGTGCGCATGCCTGTAATCTCCCAACACACTGCTTCGGCTCCTTGTAATAGTCAGTTGAATTTTAAATTCATGCAAGTATTCGAGTACAGGTTCAAAGCTGCCCTCAGGTAGATAAGATTGTAGAGCAGAAAAATTTACTTTAGATTTAGACATTTTTTTTACTGTTCACTTTCGATATTGCGGTAACCTCCGCGGCGAGATAAAGCAGATACATAAAAAGTGAAATAAATAGTGCTTTCTTATTGTAAGTTGGGCCCACGAGCATGACATATGCAAGCACAGCAAGTACAGTACTAAACATTTTTATCATCATACCGGCTATCACGCTGCGTATAAAAACATTTGGATTTTTATTTGTAAGCGCATTTTTCTGCATAAAAAATACAAATAACCCAGTTCCCATAAAAAGAAAATTGGCGCCCAACAAAACATTCTTATCAATGTAATACCTATTCCAAATCTTGTTGGCAGTTAAAATAAATATGGTTAAGGATATAAAAATGATCAGCATTGGTAATAACATCTTACTGAATAGCTTCATACAGTTATTTTTTGGGAGCAGTGTCTTTTATTACTTTATAAATTAGCACTAATATTATGAGCAAGGGTAAAACCCAAACAACTATTGGATTTTTAAATTTTAATGCAGCGTCCAATTTAATACCTGCAAAAACCGCTATGACAAGCGCCACTGTTAATTGAGTAGCAAAGCCGGCATACTTCCACAAAAGATTGTTACTAGCCTTTTTTTTATCAGGAGGCGTGTCAATCATTTGTCTTTTCAACTTTGGGTAAAATTATTTTATTGGTATCCAATTTTCTCACATTGCCTTGTAACACCTTTTGAACGTTTTTTAAATAGTCATCCTGGTATTTGAGCGCTTGTTCCATAGAGTCGGTTCGTATTTTTAACTGCCTGTATTCTTTTATCTGTTTTGCGTTACCCATTCCTGTGCCCGGCAGATAATATTTTAATGGTGTAAAAATAATGAGTGATGCGGTAAGCCCAACCATCAATATAAAAATCGTGCTTAATACGATATATACACCCAGCCGCGTCAGCTTAAATTTTACAACCTCTTCAAAAGTATCTTCATTCATTATTACCAGTCGGTAATGGCTGCGAAGTCTTTTAAAAGTATTGTTTACATCCGGCATTGACATAGCTGCTTATTATAGTACTTTAAAACTTTGCTGCGCTAAATTAGCCATTAATGAAGCAAACCTAAATTTTTAACACAAATAAATTGGGTATTGTTTTCAATTTAATGTGGTAGAGGTTATTTTTGGATTATATTAAATAATAAATGCGAACTTTAAATCTATACCAATTATTTTTTTCATGTTGAAATTGAAGGTTTTATTGATAGGCATTTTAATAACATGTGCGTTCAGTTATTCTACCAAAATAATGGCACAACCTACGTGGACAATAGATCCATTTGGTAAAGAAAAGAAGCCTGAAAAATATGAGGAGAAAAGACTGGCATCAGAAAAAACCGGTGAAAAAAAGTTTAAAGGAGTTAGAAAATTTTTACAGAACAATACATCGCATTACAATTTTTATTTTAATGCAAACAACAGAATAAATCTTGTTATTGAAAGGGCAAAACTTTCTAACAAGGATGATTATTCTAAGATGCTTTCCTTTTATCCCTATTCGTTAGAAAATACGGCAAGCCAAAAATCTGACCTTGATTCTGTAATTTATAAATCTACAGCAGGAATTTTATTACATGATTTAAGATCTGAATGGGTAGACAATTTTTACCTGCTTATTGGAAAATCTTATTTTCTAAAAAAAGATTTTGATTCAGCAGCACTTACTTTTCAATTTATTAATTACAATCTTTTTCCAAGGAAGAAGAAAGACAATGATTATAATAAAATCGTAGGTTCTAATGAAGGAGTTACGGGATCTGGTTCGGTCTCCATTGCTAACAGAGAAAAAAGAAATATTATTCAAAGGGCTTTTACACAACCTGCAAGCAGAAACGATGCTCTTATTTGGCAGATAAGAACTTTTACTGAACAAAAAGAATTTGGCGATGCAGCAGGGTTGATAAGCATTTTGCAAAACGATAAAAATTTACCGGGTCGATTGAAGAATGACCTGGAAGAAGTAACTTCTTATTGGTTCTTTGTACAAAATAATTTTGATAGCTCTGCAGTTCATCTTCAAAAAGCTTTGAGTAATGCAGATACAAAGGATGATAGGAGCAGGTGGCAATATCTGCTTGCAGAAATGTATGAGCTTACAGGGCAGTTTGATGAAGCTTCTAAATATTATTTTAGAGCGGCCCGCCAAACATCAGACCCGGTAATGGACATTTATGCCAGATTAAGTGAGGCCAAAATGCTTAGGAACACTGGTAATTTTAAAGAGCTCGATAACACAATTTCGAATCTTTTACAGATGGCTAAAAAGGATAAGTACGAACCTTTTAGAGATATAATTTATTATTCCACCGGACAGCTGAGCCTTCAAAAGCCCGATACATTGAATAGTATTGTTTATTACAACAAAAGCGTTTCTTATAACAACACTGAATCCGGATACAAAGACAAATCATTTTTTCAGTTAGCAAATATTGCCTTTAAGCAACAACGTTATAAAGATGCTTATGCTTATTATGACAGTTTGGGTACAGCAATTAACAAAAAATCAGCCGAAGATTCTTCTTTAATAGAAGAGCGCAAAGAATTATTGAGCCGTCTGGTGCCTAAATTAATGGAAATTGAAAGAGAAGACAGCCTTCAAATGCTGGCAGCATTGCCTGCTGCGGAGAGAGATGCCTTAATAAAAAAAATGGTAAAAAAATACCGAAAACAAAATGGGCTTAAAGAAGAAGATGAATTTACCGGAAATACTTTGATAACATTTGCAGACAGAAATAAAGAACCTGTGGATTTATTTAAAGCAGCAGCAGCAAATACTGGAGACTGGTATTTTTATAATTCCTCTTTAAGGTCAAAAGGTTTCAGTGAATTTAAAAGCAAATGGGGCAAAAGAACGAATGCAGATAACTGGCGCAGAAAAACTGCACTTGATGCAAATGTAAACAACTCGGGTAATGGGCTGACTTCTCTTGATCCAAATGCGTCCGATGTTGAAAATAAAAAAATAAATACAGAAACTGTTCTAAAATCAGTTGATTTTTCCTTTGAAGGATTGATGGCTGAACTGCCACTTTCCAAAGAAAAATTGGATAGCAGTAATGTTGTAATTGCTGCTAATCTTTATGAAGCTGCACAAATCTTTCAAAATGAATTACAGGATTATGGGCAGGCGATTGCGTTGTATGAAGATTTTATAAAAAGATTTCCCGCCGGTATTAAAATACCGGATGTGTATTTTGGGTTGTTTTTTTGTTACAGTAAAATTGGCAATACCGTAAAAGCTACTTTGTTTTCAAATCTATTAAAAACAAATTTTTCAGGGAGTGATGCAACCAAAGTGTTATTAAACCCGTCTCTTCTTAAAAAAGGCGAAAAAAATCCTGAGGTTACTTCCAGATATGAATCTGTTTACAATATGTTTATTGAAGGTAATTTTGAAAAGGCGATCAATGCTAAAAAGAAGGCTGACAGTACTTATGGCAACAACTACTGGTCGCCACAGCTTTTATATATAGAATCAGTTTATCTAATTAAAGAAAGAAACGACAGCGCAGCTATTTTAGTCCTTAAAAATATTGAATCTTTATACCCAACATCTGCTCTAAAACCAAAGGCTACAACGCTAATTAATGTTTTGCAAAGGAGAAGTGAAATTGAAAAATATTTAACTGACTTACAGGTTACAAGAGTTAATGATGACCAGGTTGTGATAGCAGATAATAAACCTCAGGTTGTAGTCAACGCACCTGCAAAACCTGCTGATGTAAAAAAAATAACCCCGGTTATTGTAAAATCTACTATGTCTGATACAATAAAAACGCCTTCAATTTACATAAATAAATCTTTTACGTTATCACCTGAAAAACCTCATTACGTTGCTATGATTTTAGATAAGGTGGATGCTGTTTACGTAAATGAAGCCAAAAATGCTTTTGTGCGTTTTAATAAAGAAAGCATGACCACTATAAATGTTACCATATTGAGAGATACGATTGATGCTGCAAGATCTTTGTTGCTTTTTCAACCCTTTACAAATGCAACAGAAGCATTAAAATATTTTGACAGAATAAAAAAAGCAGCAACATCAGAAGTATCATGGTTGCAGCCTGCAAAATATTCTTTTATCATTATATCCAATGACAATCTTTTACTGCTAAAAACCAATAAAGACTTAAGCAGCTACAAACAATTACTCAATACAAACTTTGGTAATAAATTTTAAATTTCTTTTTCTACATTCTTTTAACCATTCCACATCTTTATGAAACGATCTGTAAGCATACTCTGGCGTGTTTTTTTATTAGGCTTTGCAGCTGTTATAATTGTTCTGTTATTAGCAAATTTTGGTGTTTTTGGTAAAATGCCATCTCTGCAGGAGCTTGAAAATCCCGAAGCAGATCTCGCAAGTGAAATTATAAGTTCCGATGGAGTTTTAATGGGGAAATATTATTCTGAAAACAGGAGCGAAGTTAGGTACGATGAAATTTCTCCAAATGTTTTTCATGCTTTGGTAGCAACAGAAGATGAACGTTTTTTTGACCACTCGGGTATTGATGCTCAGGCACTTGGCCGAGCAGTATTTTCCTTCGGAAAACAGGGAGGTGGAAGCACTATTACACAACAACTTGCGAAAATGATACTGAAGCAAGGGCATGGAAATTTTTTTGTAAGAGGTACTCAAAAAATTAAAGAGTGGCTCATTGCTGTAAAGCTTGAAAGAAATTTTACTAAAGAAGAAATACTAGCTCTCTATTTAAATAGAGCACCCTGGGGTAATGTGTACGGTATAAGAAATGCCAGCCGCACCTATTTTCAAAAAGAGCCAAAGACTTTGAAAATTGAAGAAGCTGCCGTGTTAATTGGAATGTTGAAAGGTTTTATTTACGAACCAATCAGACATCCACGTGCATCGCTTGACAGAAGAAATATTGTTATAGGGCAAATGGTAGTTGCAAAAGAACATTACATAACAGAAGCAGAAGCTATAAAATTAAAATCAAAACCACTGATAACAAACTATAAGCAGATAGATGAAAATGTTGGTGTTGCTCCGTACTTTAGAAGAGCGTTAATTGAGCTAATGAAAGACTGGTGCAACAACAACAGAAATCCTAAAACAGGGGAGGCATATGATCTTTACAGAGATGGTTTAAAAATTTATACAACCATAGATTCCCGCATGCAAACATATGCTGAAGAATCAATGCAGTTGCATATGCCAACTGTGCAAAGCAGATTAAATGCAAGCTTAAAGCAAAAAGGTGATAGATTATGGAAAGGCCACGATAACATTATTCAGGCAGCAATGAAATATACGGAAAGATGGAAAACAATGAAAGAAGATGGAGTTGACGAAGTAGCTATAAAAAAATCTTTTTTAGTTCCTGTAAAAATGAAAATATTTTCCTGGAAGGGAAATGAGAAGCACGAAAAGGATACAATATTAACGCCTTATGATTCTATAAAATACCACAAGCAATTAATGCAGACTTCTTTTGTTGCTATGGATCCCAGAAGCGGAGAAGTAAAAGCATGGGTAGGTGGAATAGATTTCAGGTGGTTTAAATATGACCATGTAACAGCCAGCAGACAGGTTGGTTCTACTTTTAAACCATTGCTTTATACCTTGGCAGTTACCGATGCGGGTTATACTCCTGAAACTTATATTCCCGGTGGTCCCTTAACACTAGGAGGGCAAACAATTAGTACAGGCGGAGGTACATGTGCATATTGTCTGGCAAAATCTATTAATGGATGCGCATGGCATTTAATGGGTGTTATTGGGGTAAAAAGAACAATTGAATTTGCTCAGCAATGTGGCATCAAAGTTAAAATACCCCCATATCCATCCATTGCATTGGGTTCTGCCGAAATTCCTATGTTGCAAATGTTACAGGCGTATACGATGTTTCCCAACAAGGGATATAATACAGAGCCTGTTTTTGTTACGAGAATAGAAGATAAAAACGGAAACTTATTGCATGAATTTCCTATAGCCCAAAGCAAACAGGTTGTAGGCGAATCAGATAATTATACAATGGTAAAAATGATGGAAGGTGTTATTAAAGCAGGTACCGCACGCCGATTACTCAGTTATAATATACCAACTGAAAAAGCCGGAAAAACAGGGACAACCAATGGCAATACAGATGGATGGTTTATTGGTTACACACCAACTTTACTTGCAGGAACATGGGTTGGCTGCGAAGACCCTTTTATTCCTATTTACAACAGCGGTGGCGGTGGTGAAATGGCTGCTCCTGCCTGGGGAAATTTTATGACAAAAATTTATGCAGATAAAAAGTTTTCTGATTTTACCACCCAGAAGGAATTTAGTGCACCGGCAGAACTAAAAAATGCACCCATTTTTGCTGATGCAAATTTTCAAAATCTTTTAAGCCGGGGCGATAGTTTAATTGAAGACGGTGGCAATGGCGATGCCAACGATTTTTTAAAAGAGGAAATGAGTGATATGAATGTTATACCGCCCGTGATTGATACAAATAAAAACAAGGATAAAAAAAAGGAAGATAAAAAAGATAATAAAAACCTTCCACCCCCTGCTGTAATGGATGATAAAAAAAATCTTCCAAAACCAAAGACAAAGCCAAAAACTTCAGAAACTGATTATTGATAATATTTCGATTTTTAAGAATGCAGCATTTTTATGCTGCATTCTTCATTACAGGAAACTTTTTATTTTTTCTGTTTTAATAAAACCAATAATTATAAGTTGCCGTAGATGGGAACAGAATAAAATTCTTTAAACAAAAAACTTAAAACAAAAAATGATGAAAAAAATTAAAAATTTATTTATGCTTGCAGCTGTTGTATTTGCTGCTTCAACAGCAACGGCACAAATGGAAAAAACAGTAATGGTTGGTGGTGCAGCAATGTATCCTTCAAAAAATATTGTTGAAAATGCAGTTAATAGTAAAGATCACACAACCTTAGTTGCAGCAGTAAAGGCTGCAGATTTAGTAGAAACACTTTCAAGCGCAGGTCCATTTACTGTATTTGCACCCACCAATGAAGCTTTTAAAAAATTGCCTGCAGGTACTGTAGAAACTTTGCTAAAACCGGAAAACAAAAAAATGCTGCAAACTGTACTTACCTACCATGTGTTGGCAGGTAAAATGAGCTCAGCAGACTTAATTGCTAAAATCAAAGCAGGGCATGGCAAAGCAAAAGTTAAAACAGTAGCAGGTTCATACCTAACATTGTCTTTGAAAGGAAAAAAATTACAAATCAAAGATACATCCGGCGGGAAAGCATATGTAACAATTGCCGATGTAAACCAGAGTAATGGCGTTATACACGTAATAAACGGAGTATTAGTTCCAAAATCTTAAATTGTATTCTTCTTTTATAAATGAATGCCTCTAATTAAATTAGAGGCATTTTTTTATTTACATTTTGGACTTCTAAAAATGTTAATTAGTATAAGTGTTTGCGAAAAAATTCTTACTGGCAAAATAAAATTAATCAAGCAAATAAATCTGCACAAAAAATCCCGTTCAAAACGAACGGGATTAATCTTAAATCTTTTGTCTAACATCTTTTCTTAAGCCACCGCCTTACCGACCAAATCAGCAGCTTCACTTAACAAAATTGCACTCTGTACTTTTAAACCACTTTCATCAATTAATTTTTTTGCTACGTCTGCATTTGTTCCCTGCAAACGCACTATGATAGGTATCTCAATATTACCAATACTTGTATAAGCATCAATAACACCCTGCGCTACACGATCGCAACGAACAATACCACCGAAAATATTTATTAATATAGCTTTTACTTTAGGGTCTTTCATAATGATCCGGAAACCTGCTTCTACCGTTTGTGCATTTGCAGTACCACCAACATCTAAAAAGTTTGCAGGCTCACCACCGCTTAACTTTATCATATCCATAGTTGCCATTGCAAGCCCAGCTCCATTTACCATGCAACCCACGTTGCCATCTAATTTTACAAAATTAAGGTTATGTTTTCCAGCTTCTACCTCTGTAGGATCTTCTTCGCTTACATCACGCAAAGCCATAATATCTGCATGGCGCATTAATGCATTGTCATCAACATTCATCTTACAATCAACAGCAATAATTTTATCATCGCTCGTTTTAAAGAGCGGATTTATTTCCAGCATGCCACAATCCAGTCCCACATAAGCCCTGTATAAATTAGTTACAAACTTTACGCAACTTTTTAGAGCCTCGCCACTAAGACCAAGGTTAAAAGCGATTTTTCTTGCCTGAAAACCCTGCAGTTCACCACTTGGATGAACCCATTCTTTAAATATTTTTTCAGGCGTATCATGTGCTACATCTTCAATGTTCATACCGCCTTCGGTACTGTACATAATTACGTTTTCGCCTTTCGTTCTATCTAATAATATTGAAAGATAAAATTCCTTCACTGGGTTTGCACCATCATAATAAACATCTTGTGCAACCAAAATTTTATTGACCACTTTTCCTGCATCACCCGTTTGTATTGTTACAAGGGTGCCACCTAATAAATTGGTAGCAATTCTCGTTACATCATCAGCACTTTTTGCAACAGCCACGCCACGCTGCTCTTTACCCACAATGTTTCCTTTACCCCTACCGCCAGCATGAATTTGAGCTTTTACCACAGCAAACTTGCTGCTGTATTGCGTATTAATAAAACGATAAGCTTCTTCAGCTTCCGCAACTGTACTACATGCCACACCTTCCTGCACGGGTACGTTGTATTTTTTTAATAATTCCTTTGCCTGATATTCATGAAGATTCATATTGTAAAATTTTTTGCGAAGATAGTGAAAAACAATACCGAAGTTTATGGTAAACTACTTTTAAGAAATATGATTTTTAGGATAATTAATTCGGTATTTATGGACTTGTCTTTTAAACGAAAATGACTTTTTGTTGAACTAACCAAGAAGCAGCTTTGTGGATCTTCATTAGCGACGCTCCATTCATCATTTTATCTTTGTTCATCTTTAATATACTACAATTTAAACCGTGTGTAAAAAAGAGGAACATCGTTTAATATAACAAAACGAAACAACGTATTTTTGATCAAATTTAAAATCAAAAATTAAAACTTTCAATAATAAAAGAGTATTCAATGTCAGAAGTTTTACAAAAAATAGAATCAGCAGTTGCGTTTATAAAAAATTTATACAAAGAAACTCCCTCCGTTGGCATTGTTCTCGGTAGTGGTCTTGGCAGTTTCACCGGTGAAATAAATATAGAAAAAGAGATTCCATATTCAGATATTCCTCACTTTCCCGTAAGTACAGTTGAAGGACACAGCGGTAAATTAATTTTTGGAGAATTGTCAGGTAAAAAAGTGGTTGCAATGGCAGGGAGGTTTCATTATTACGAAGGCTATTCGACAGAAGAAGTTATTTTTCCCATAAGAGTAATGAAGTATTTAGGCATTTCTACTTTGCTTATTAGTAATGCTGCGGGAGGTATGAATAAAACTTTTAAAGTAGGCGATCTAATGATAATAAATGATCACATCAGCATGCTTACCATGAATCCTTTATTAGGCAAAAATGAAACAGCTTTTGGCACAAGGTTTCCTGATATGAGTGAGCCTTACAAAAAGTATTTAATTGATAAAGTAATATCAATTGCAGCAGCATCAAATTACGATGTTAAACAAGGTGTTTATGTCGGAGTGACGGGGCCTACTTTCGAAACACGTGCGGAGTACAAAATGCTGCATATTTTAGGAGGTGATGCTGTAGGTATGAGTACTGTGCAGGAAGTAATAGCTGCAGTGCACATGGGTTTACCCGTTTTTGCAATGAGTGTAATTACAGATATTGGTATTAGAGAAGAAGAAAATACTATAACACATGAAGAAGTTTTGCAGGCTGCAAAAGATGCTGAGCCAAAGCTTACACATATTTTTAAAGAGCTGATAGGTACTCTATAATTTAAATGAAAAAAATCTCCTTATTTTTTTTATTGTATTTATTTACTGTAACTGCATTTTGCCAGTTGCCCGGTAGTGGTATAAAAGATATTTTGGGTGCAAAACGATCTCAAACAAATTCAAGGGGATCTGATACAACCAAAAGAAAAAACAACAACAAACTCGATACACTTGGGTTTGAACACAGGAATGATCTGGCTGATTCTATTAGTATCAGTTTTCGATACCTGGATTCTGTAAGAAGATATCCAATTGATTCGTCCGTAAATGATTTCGATAAATATTATTCTGTTCCTACATCTTACCAATACCTTGGTAACAATGGACAGGCGGCTTTTCCATTAATATTTAAACCGTTTAACAAAGCAGGTTGGGATGCTGGTTTTCACGCATTTGATATTTATAAATTTAAATTAGAGGATACAAAACAATATAAAACTACCGGAGCTTTTTCTATGATTGGCTACCAGCTTGCAGGCGGAAAGGAACAAATGATACAGGCCATGCATACCCAAAATCCTCGACCAAATATTAATGTTGGTTTTGAATACAGGTTAATAAGTGCACCTGGCTTTTTTGTTACTCAAAATACCAACCACAATAATGTTAGGTTGTTCAGCACTTATCAGGGTAAGAGAAAACGTTACAACGGTTCGTTTGTATACATATCAAATGCTTTAAAAGCTTCTGAGAACGGGGGTATCACCTCAGATGCGCTGTTGCTCGATCCAAACAAAAAATCAAGGTTTAGTATTCCGGTAAATTTAGGTGGTGCATTACCTTACGAACCTAATCCTTTTCAGGCATCAGTAAAAACAGGCAATACTTACAAGGAAAAAATATTTTTTCTTCGTCAAAGCTACGATCTTGGTAAAAGGGATTCAATTGCAATAAATGACTCTACGACCGAGTTTTTATTTTATCCAAAATTGAGGTTGCAACATACACTTACTATTGCAACAAATTCATATCAATTTAAAGATGCAGTTGCAGACTCCAGTCTTTATAAAAACTGGTACGGCATTAATTTCCCTGGTAAAACAGATACCTTTCAGTTGTATGAAAAATGGCAAACGATGACCAATGATTTTTCATTGATTCAGTTTCCCGACACTAAAAATTCAGCACAGTTTTTTTTAGCAGGAGCTAGTTTACAAACACTAAAAGCTAATTTAAAAACAGGTAATTATAATTTTTACAATATTTTATTACACGGAGAATACAGGAATAGAACCCGTAATAAATTGTGGGATGTTTTATTAAAAGCTGAGTATTATTTGAACGGTTTAAATAGTGGTGATTTTAGCGCACAAAGCAGCATTGGCCGATATTTAAATAAAAAATTAGGTGATGTAAATTTTTATTTCAGCAATGTAAACCGTACGCCTTCTTTTATTTTTGATAATCGGTCTTCTTTTAATTTAGGTAACGTAAATAATTACAAAAAAGAGAATATAACTTCTTTTGGCGCAACGGCAAGCAACCCTTTTATAAAATTTGGTTTTAATAATTATCTTTTAACCAACTACAGTTATTTTAAAAATTATTATCAGTCGGATCAGTATAACAAACCAATTAATATTTTACAGTTTTTTGCATCGAAAAGGATAAAACTTAAGAAAAATATTTTTTATTATGCTGATGCTACTTTGCAACAAACTGACAAAGCAGCACCTATAAATATCCCTTTTATTTTTACAAGAAGCAGGGTTGCTTATGAAGGAAGTTTATTTAAAAATTTAAGAATCAGTACAGGGTTGGAAGTGAGATATTATACAGCTTACAAAGCAAATAATTACTCTCCTTTATTAGGGCAGTTTAGTCCTCAGGATACTGCTACAATAAAAAACAGACCTGATATTGCAGCCTTTTTGAACTTTAGAATAAAGGGTTTTTCAGCATTTATGCGTGCAGAAAATCTAAACACGGCGAACTTTTCAAATGGATTTGGCTTTGTAGATAATAATTTTGCTGCGCCACATTATCCAACCCAAGGGCTCATGATAAGGTTTGGAATCAGGTGGTGGTTTGTAAATTAGTATGTGACTTTTCTGTTTCTTTTGCCCAGGTAATAATGCCAGAGTAAAAATGTAGCCGCGGACCTATGTGGGCTCCATGATTTGGAATATATTTCCATTTCATTTCTATCATGAATATTCAACAATTCTTTAATTGTATTTACAACTGCAATATCTCCTAAAGGTATAATGTCGGTTGATTGAAGGCAGAACATTAAGTAAACATCAATTGTCCAGTTTCCAATTCCTTTTATTTTAATAAGTTCTTCTCTAACCATTTCAGGGGTTTTCAATGGCAGACTTTCAATATCAATTTCTTTATTTATTACTGCGACTGCCAATGCTTTTATGTACGCTTTTTTTTGACGGCTTACCCCGCATGTCCTGTAATCTTCGTCAGTTAATGCAAGTAATTTTTTTGGTGTAAAAGATTTTACTGTATTTTTTAATTTTAAAAAAGTTGCCTTAGCCGAATCAATTGAAACCTGCTGTTCTAAAATTAACAGTGTTAGGGTTTCAAATCCCTGTGGTCTTACAGGTATTGCTGGAATGCCATATTGTTCAATAATTAATGAAAATATTTCATCTTTACCGGTGAGATATTTAATAGCTTTTTGCACTGAACAGCAATTGGTTTTTTTTAGAATTCAATATTTAATTTTTTAGAGGCTTCTGTAATTATTTGTTTTTGGTAATTCCTTAGTTTAATGTCGGCATAAGGCAATATTAACAGAGATTTTTTTAAACCTCTTAAAATATATTCTGCAGCAATTTCACCATATTTACTACTAATTACATCACTTATTTTTTTACATTTATTCTCAACAGTTTCTTTTGATGGAGCCTGGTAATAATTTCGCTCTCCATTTTTTTCATAAATTCTTTTAGCAGGAAAATTTGTAATGTTTTCATCAATTGAAACAACAGCATTATAAAAAAGTTGCCTGTTCTTTTCATCATTCATTAATTTTCCACAATACCCTTTTTTAAAAGGTTCATTCAGAAAAATATTTTTGTTTTCGATAATTTTTTCCAGCGCTTCGTCGGTTGCAACCTGAAATGGCGGCATATTATATTGCTCAGCAAATTTGTTCCGAAGTTGAAAAAGTTTAAGCAATTCATTTTGATGGTAATTGCTGTTGGCAGCTTTTTGCTTTGCTGAAAGTTTTACAGTATACATCGTTGCAACAACTTCTTCGCACAAAATATTTTCTTCTTCAATCATGGCTGTAACACCTTTTTCTGAAGCAGTTTTACTAAATATATCTTTTAGTTTTAACAGCCATATTACATCATTGCCTGCATAAGTCTGTTGTGCTTTATTTAGCGGCCTCGGGCGCCAGTTAGATCTTTGCATACTCTTATCAAGTTCCACATCAAACATAACTTTGACAAGATCAGAAAATGAATTGGCATTGTGGTTGCAGAGTTTTGCGGCTATCTGTAAGTCATAAACATTTTTAATATTGCAATCATTTAGTTTTAAAAGTTGAATATCTTCAGATGAAGAATAAACAACTTTGCATATTGAGTTATCTTCAAAAACGGTCCATAAACTTGCAAGATCCTTTACCGCCAGAGGATCTACGAGATAACAAATTTCACCGTCAAATATTTGTAGCAGGAAAAGTTTAAAGCCATATTCCCTGTAAAATCTATCAAACTCAGTATCAAAACCAAAGACAGTTTTTGTTTTTAATTTACCACAAAGTTTTGCAAGGCCTACTTCTGTATTTATTAATTTTATGCTAATGCCATTATTGTGTATCGTCTCTACTCTCATTCAAACATTTTTTGTTCATTACGTAAATATCATATTTTAAAGCAAATGTTTTATTTTTTCCGGATTTAAACAAATCTTTATCAATAGCAATTACTTTAGTTTTATAATAATTCTTTTAATTACAAAGAGTAAAATTAATTCTTAAACCGATAGGTTAAGTGAAGATACATTTCTATCTATTTTTTTGTATTGCATTTTTTACTGCAGCATTAGCAGTAGCACAGCCGCAGCCAATCATCTCAACATTCTTGGATTATAAAAAATCAATTAAAATAAATGGTAAAAATGAAATGATTAATCTGCAGAAAATTATACCTGATATCATTTTGGATTTAAAATACAACACTGCCGATAATTTTACAAAAAGAAGATTATACAGGTCAGCTTCTACAACATTTTTGCGCAAAGACCCGGCAGCAGCGTTGCTCTTAATACAGGAGTATTTAAAAAGTATGGGTTTGGGTTTAAAAATATTTGATGCTTACCGTCCTTATTCTATTACAAAACTAATGTGGACAATTATTCATGACGAGCGCTATGTTGCAAACCCTGTTTATGGGAGTGGACATAACAGAGGAATTTCTGTTGACCTAACTATTGCTGACCTCCAAACCGCAAAAGAACTGAAAATGGGAACCGCTTTTGACAATTTTACCGACAGTGCGCATCATACGTTTACAATAAATATGTCTCCTGAAGTTATTATAAACAGAACCTTGCTGAAATCAACGATGGAAAAATTTGGATTTAAAAGTCTTGAAACCGAATGGTGGCACTATTCCTGGGAATCTAATGAAGAGTATGACGTGCTGGATATTGATTTTAAAACATTGAAGAAAAAAATAAAATAATATTTTTAACTATTTCTACATCAAAAAATATTGGCTATGAAACCATTTTCTTTTTTACCATTTAAAAATTTGGAATCGTCACGTTTACAGTTAAGGCGAATTACACCTGCAGATGTAAATGAAATATTTGCTTTGAGGAGTAATAAAGAGGTTATGAAATATGTGGCCAGACCATTGTGTAAAAATCTTGATGACGCAATGGCGCTTATTGATATGATTAAAAAAAGTTGGAGACCAATGAGGGAATTAACTGGGCAATTACTTTAAAAGGCAACAATAAATTAATTGGCTTTATTGGCCATTACCGAATTAAATGGGAGCATTTTAGATCTGAAATTGGTTACATGCTGTCACCTGACTTTCAGGGTAAAGGCATAATAACGGAAGCCCTAAAATTAGTTATTGATTATGGCTTTAACGAAATGAATATGCATTCATTTGAAGCGGTAATTGATCCTAAAAATACAGCATCAGCTAGGGTATTAGAAAAAAATAATTTCACAAAAGAAGCTCATTTTAAAGAAAATGAATTTTTTGACGGAAGGTTTTTGGATACTTTTCTTTATTCCCTTTTAAATTTAAATGCCAAATAAAAAATGCGCAAACTGAATGTTTAAAATCCTCTTGCATCATCGTCACCTCTTTTATCAGCAACTGCATTAATTTTTACTTTACTCTTTATGTTTTTATCACCTGTTATTTTTATTAATTCAGTTCTGCCAATTGCGCCACGCTTAACTATTTTATAACCCATTGCCGTAAGTTTGTCTTGAGTGTTTTTGTCGAAATCATTTTCTACAAAAATTACATCGGGCTGCCATTGGTGGTGAAACTTTGGTTTATTCACTGCATTTTCAGCGGTCAAATTATAATCTACAATATTTATAATGCTCTGAAAAACACTTGTTGGAATCGTAGTTCCACCAGGTGTGCCTACAACAATAAACGGTTTATTATTCTTAAGTACAATTGTAGGTGTCATGCTGCTCAACATACGCTTACCTGGAGCTATGGCATTTTTATCATTTCCTATAGCGCCATACATATTTGGTACGCCTGGCTTCACACTAAAATCATCCATTTCGTTGTTCATTACAAAGCCGGCACCGCTTATAATTGTCTTGCTTCCAAAATGATCATTCAATGTAGTTGTAACTGCTACTGCATTTCCCTCCGCATCTGTAATGCTAATGTGAGTGGTTTCTTCACTTTCCTTTATTTGTCCGGGATTAATCATTTTACTGTCACCTGCTTTTCCTTCAACATAATCAGCCATCCTACTTCTCAAATATTTTTCACTTACCAGTGTTTTTACAGGAACTTTTACAAAATCTTCATCTCCCATAAATTCTGCTCGGTCTGCAAAAGCCCGACGCTCAGCTTCTACTATAAGTTGTATACTTTCTGCAGAATGAAACGGATAAGAAGTTAATTTCTTTTGTTGTGTCATTTTAAATAACTGCTGTAAAATAATTCCTCCACTACTGGGTAATGGCATCGTGATTATTTCATAGCCTTTGTAAGGAAACTTCATAGCAACTCTTTCTCTAACCCTATAATTTCTTAAATCATTTTCAGTAATAATTCCATTGCCGCTGCTCATTTCCGATGCAATAAGTTTAGCTGTTTCTCCTTCGTAAAAACCCTTTACACCATTATCTCTTATTCTTTTTAAAGTGTTTGCAAGCTCGGTCTGTATTAATACATCACCTTCTTTCCATGGTATTTTTTTTAAAAATGCAACGCTGTTTTTATTGTTTCTTAAAAAAACTGTTCGGTTGGTATTAAAGTCTTCGGCCTGTGCTTTCGTTAACGCAAAACCTTTTTCTGCTAGGCTTATAGCTTCTGCTATCAATGTCGAAAAAGGAAGTTTAGCATATTTTAGGGTAGCAAACAACCCTGCAACTGTTCCCGGAACACCGCTTGCAAGTCTGCCTTCCATGCTTAATATAGTCACAGCATTTTTTGCACTGTCCAAGTACATATCTTTAGTAGCTTTTGAAGGCGCAGATTCTCTATAATCGAGTGCTATATTTTTTCCGGAACTCGTATGTGCAACCATAAAACCACCACCGCCTAAATTACCTGCGCCGGGATAAACCACCGCAAGCGCAAGCTGTGTAGCAATTGCAGCATCAAAAGCATTACCGCCTTTTTTCATTACAGTTAAACCTGCATTGCTGGCAAGTGCATGTGCAGATACCACAGCAGCCTTGTTTACAGAAATAGTTTTGGTATTGTTATAATTAAAATGATTTATTTGTGCATGTGTCGTAGTTGCAAAATAAAAAGAGGCAAGAATTAATATTTTTTTCATATTCAAATTTAATGCTTTTGTCCAATAGCTTTTACAAAGTAAGAATTGCTCAAATAATGACTTTATTTTTAAAATGACCGATTGTAAAATAAAATCGTTTTTTATCTATTTACAATATAATTTCACAAGAAAAATAAAAAACTATATGGTAAAAATAAAGTTGACGGTTTTACTTTTTGTTGTTTGTTCAAATATTTGCAACGCACAAACGCTGATAACCCCCGATGCATTTTTGGGCTATAAACTTGGAAGTAAATTTACCTCACATTACAAAATTGTAAATTATTTTGAGTCTGCCGCCACCGCCGTTTCTTCCCAAATAAAAATTGAAAAATACGGGGAAACAAATGAAGGAAGACCGCTGATTGTTGCAATTATATCTTCAAAAGAAAATTTAATTAAAATAGAAGAGATAAGAAAAAACAATCTACGTTTAACAGGTTTATTGAAAGATAAGCCCGGTGATGTAAATGCTCCAACTATTGTTTGGCTTAGTTACAATGTGCATGGCAATGAACCGAGCTCCTCTGAAGTTTCCATGAAAGTTTTATATGAAATATTGAATGGCAGAAATGCATCTTTAAATGAATGGATGAAAAACACTGTTGTTATAATTGATCCGTGTTTAAACCCTGATGGGCGGGATAGATATGTAAATTGGATCACGCAAATGAGTGGAAAGTTTCCGAATGCCGATGTAAATGCCCGAGAACATGATGAGCCTTGGCCGGGAGGCAGAAGTAACCATTATAATTTTGATTTAAACCGTGACTGGGCATGGCAGACACAAATAGAATCGCAGGCACGTCTTGCAAAATACCAGCAATGGATGCCGCAAATACACTGCGATTTTCATGAACAATCTCCCAATTCACCTTATTATTTTGCACCTGCTGCTGAACCTGTGAACGAAGTAGTAACGCAATGGCAAAAAGACTTTCAGGTTACTGTTGGTAAAAATCATGCTAAGTACTTTGATGCAAATGGCTGGTTGTTTTTCACCAAGCAATATTTTGATTTACTTTATCCGTCTTACGGCGATACTTATCCTTTATTTAACGGAAGCGTTGGAATGACTTATGAGCAGGGCGGTAATAGCCGTGGAGGTGTGGCAATTGCTTTGAATAATGGAGATACATTGACTTTGGCGGACAGAATTGAGCATCACTTTACAACAAGTCTCAGTACCATAGAAATAGCATCAGCAAATGCGGGCAAACTTGTATCAAATTTTAAAAAATATTTTGATGAAAGTAATACTGGTACAAATAATATTTACAAATGCTATGTTGTGAAAAACACCAGGAATGGTAATATTTCTGCATTAAAAAATCTCCTTCAAAAAAATGAAATAACTTTTGGTTTTGCAACGAACGGCAACACTGCAAAAGGTTATAACTATTTTAGCCAAAAAGATGAAAACTTTACATTTCAAAAAGATGATATTATTATAAATGCTGCTCAGCCTAAAGCTGCATTATTAAAAGTATTGTTTGAGCCTCAGCCCAAACTTAATGACAGTGCTACTTACGACATTACTGCCTGGGCAATGCCTTATGCATATGGGTTACAAACCTACGCAGCCAAAGAAACTATTCCCTCAACTGCTAACGAAAATATAAATATTTTAACTGCCTCATCAAATACAAATGTGTATGGGTATGTAGTAAGTTATAATAGTTTTAATGAAACCAAATTAGTTAGCGCATTGCTCGATGCAAATGTAAAACTGCGGTTTGCTGAAGCTGCTTTTGTAAATGACGATGCACAATATAAAGAAGGTAGCTTACTTGTTCTTCGTAAAGGGAATGAAGACAAAACAGAAAAAATAATTTCTTTATTCCAACAGTTTAAAACTGATTACAAAGTGGTATCCTCAGGGTTTTCGCAAAACGGATTTGATGCAGGATCAGACAAAATTCATTTTATAAAAAATCCTAAAGTTGCTTTACTTACTGGAGAAGGGGTATCATCAACAGCAGCAGGAGAAGTGTGGCATTTATTTGATCAGCAATTAAATAAAAAAATTACCCTTATAAATGCAAAAGAGTTTGATAATACTGATTTTAAAAATTATACCACAATTATAATTGTTGATGGGAATTATAAGTTTTTAAATAATAAAGATGCAGCATCTGGATTAAAGCAGTGGATAAAAGGTGGTGGGAAATTGATTGCAATGGAAAATGCAGTAAAACAAATTTCAGGGCTTGACTGGGGAATTAAATTGAAAAAATTTCCGGAAGACAAAACCGACACAGCACTGGGCTATACCGCTATAAAAAAATATGCAGAAAGAGAGAGAGAAAGTGTTAGCAATAATATACCAGGTGCTATTTATAAAATGGAACTGGATAATACACATCCTCTCGGTTACGGGTACCCGAATTATTATTACACACTTAAATTAAATGAAAATGCTTACGAATATTTACGAGAGGGATGGAATGTAGGCGTTATAAGAAAAACGCAACCTGTTGCAGGTTTTGTAGGTAATAAAGTGAAAGCGAATTTAAAAGATGCTGTGCTTCTAGGGGAATTGCCGATAGGTAGGGGCTCTGTTGTTTTCTTTGCAGACAACCCTCTATTTAGAAGCTTTTGGGAAAATGGAAAAATGCTGTTTACCAATGCGGTGTTTTTCATTGGTCAATAACAAAAATTATGTGTCAGATAAAAATAATTAAATAATGAAGAAATATTTTTTGCTTTCCATAGGAGTTTCTTTTTTTCTAAACTACATGCAAGCACAAGCCCCTGCAACTTCATCTGCATCTGATATTCTTCAGCAAATGAAAAAGCTGGAAGTATTTGGTAGTGTATTGTATGTTGCGGCACATCCTGACGATGAGAATACGAGACTGCTTGCCTATCTGGCAAATGAAAGAAGATTCCGGACAGGATATTTGAGTCTTACAAGGGGTGATGGTGGCCAAAACTTAATAGGTGATGAACAGGGAATTGATCTTGGGTTAATTAGAACGCAGGAACTTTTATCTGCACGTCGTATTGATGGTGCAGAACAGTTTTTTACCCGTGCATTCGATTTTGGTTATAGTAAAAATCCTGAGGAAGGCTTTCGTATTTGGGGGCATGATAAAATTTTAGCAGATGTGGTTTGGGTGATTAGAAAATTTAAACCTGATGTTATCATTACCCGCTTTCCAACGACCGGCGAAGGTGGTCATGGTCACCATACCGCATCAGCAATACTTGCAGGCGAAGCATTTGATGCTGCTGCAGACCCAACTAAATTTCCTGAACAGTTAAAATACGTAGCAGTATGGCAGGCAAAAAGATTACTCTGGAATACATTTAATTTCGGCGGAAATAATACTACAAAAGAGGA
>JAYUZL010000220.1:0-8240 GCA_043751875.1 Ferruginibacter sp. | reverse complement strand
ATCGAGTTTCCAGGCATCAATAGCCAAAGCTGTATTGGCAAAAGCACCCTTTATATTTTTTTGAATTCCTTCAATTAAATTTTGTTTACCTGCCAGATCTTCCCACATTCCTAACTGCCCGGCCCCTGTAATCTCTAATAATTTTATCCCTGGCTTTGTAAGATCTTTTAAAGAATTTATCTTCTTCGGATTTCCCGGCCGTACTAAAATTCCTGCTCCTCTTTTGTATAATTCTTTTCTTGTAGTACTGTCCATCAAACCTGCATGTTGCAGCTTAAATTGTGTAAGCATATATTCAGCCCCGCCAAATACAATATCAGCATTTTTCTTTGCCTCATCAATCCACTTAGCTTCAGGTCCGGCAATTACTTTTACGGGTATCAAATATTTTACTGAAAATTTTTTTGCAGCTTCTTCCATTGCCGCTGCAGGGCCACCGGGGCCATAAACAAATAAAGTATCAGTTTGCGAAAACGCTAACACGGGTGAAATAAGTATTGCGATTATTAATATTGTCTTTCCCATAATTAAATTTTACTTAAGGGTGAATAATTGCCCATCCCTGGGCTTGTCTGATAATAATTTCTCCGTTACCACTTGGTACATAAGAAATAAATGGCCACAACTCATCTTTGCTGATATTTTTTTCCTTGATAGTATTACTGCATTGAGCCAAAATTACGCCCCTGTTTTGCAATTTTAAAAGTAGTGTATCATAGTGGTTGTTTTTTCTAAAAAGTTCAACACCTTCGCCGAACGCAACCAATTCTATCTGCAATTTTCCTTTTAACCGGGGATCGTTTAATGCATTATCAATGTTTCGGAGTGTTCCTTTAATCTTTTTTTCGTCTGACTGATTAATAAAGTAAAGTGCTTTATAATTTTTAAAAGTGGCTTTCGCACCTGTAAAATTATTAGCCTTGCTTGCTTGCTGGCTAAACCCTGTTTTAGAAAAACACACTGCAGTAAAAATCAGAATAATTGATATTTTTTTCATTTTTATAAGTTTAAATTATTATAGAAAATCTTTTATTGCTTCACCCAGATCAAATACACTAACCGTGCCTTTTAATACAGATTGAAGTAAAGAACTTCCTGCAGCACTTCTAAAGCCGCTTGCACAATGCACCACAATCGGTTTGTCTAAAGGAACTTTATCAATATTTTCTCTCAACTCTCCCAATGGAATAGAAATACTGTTTGCAAAAATCTTTTTCTCTTTTACTTCAGATGCATTTCTTACATCAATAATCGTATAATTATTGCTGTGAAGTTTAAATTTATCTACATCTAATTCATCCTGCACAATTTTATTAAATTGCAAAATAAATGCCATTTTTATTTGTTTTTCATAGCCAATGGCTGCAATTCTTTTTATAGTATTTTTTAATATTTTTTCATCTTTTGCTGTCAGATAAAATTGTTCATCGGGCTTAATAATACTTCCGAGCCATGTTTCAAATTTTGTTTCATTCATTAAATTAATAGAGTATGGCAGGTGGCCTTTTTTGTAGATGGCTTCATCCCGTACATCAATAATCCAAATAGACCTGTTTAGCTGTTCTGCAAGATTTTCATTTGTAATTGCATCTCCAATTTTAACCCCTGTCACACTGGCTTCAAAAGCTGTTGCGCCTTTTTTATTCAGTGCCACATCAAAAGGAAAATAAGCAGGTACAAAAGGCTGTTCATTTAAAATTTGTTTCACAAATTCATCTTCTGTTTGCTGTTGTAAACACCAATTTGTTTTTTTCTCTTCACCAATAGTACTGCTGCGTGCCTTACTGAGTACCTTTCCGCAAAGTGTTCCTGCGCCATGTGCAGGATATACAATTGCTGCATGATCTAATGGCATTAATTTATTCCTCAGACTATGATACATTTTTCTTGCTAGGTTATCGGCTGCGGAAGCAGCATCGCCTTCATCGGGACGTAAATCCGGTCTGCCGCAATCGCCAATAAAAAGAGTATCGCCTGTAAAGACGGCTTTCTGCTTTGCGTCATGCTCCAATACAATGCAAATGCTATCGGGTGAATGGCCAGGGGTGTTGATTGCAGTTAATTTTATTTTACCAAGTTTAATAACCTGGCCTTCATCAAAAGACTGGTATGGATACGTTGCATCAACAATTTTGCTCGCATAAATGGTGACCCCCAAACTTTGGTGTAATTCCAAGTGGCTGCTTATAAAATCGGCATGAGGATGGGTTTCAATTACACCTGTAATTTGTGCATTATTTTCCGTTGCATAATCTATGTATTGCTGTGGATCACGAGCAGGATCAATTAATATAATTTTCTTTTCACAATTACTTAGAATTGCGTAAATGAAATGTGAGAGATGCTTATTTTCAAACTGTTTTATCTGCATAGTTAATATGTTATGTAATCAAGGTAACTTCAATTTTTGCACCAGATTGGTGACATTTGTTACATAGTGAGAAATAAAGCATGTAAGATATTTACCTCAATAACAGTTTATACACTTCAGTATCATAGTCATCACCTCCGTCAATTCTTTTAATCAGCTTGCCGTTTTCATTAAAAATAAATGTTGCAGGAATGCCGGGTGTTGTAAACAAAGCAGGGAGGCTTTCAGCAGGATAATAAATTGGAAGGTTGAGCTTTTGATTTTGTATAAATTCTTTCGACTGTTCAAAATCATCATCCATAGAAAGTATTACGAAAGCTACTTTATTACTATCTGCAGACCGGTAAAGTTTTTCAATGGAGGGCATTTCAACCCGGCATGGTGGGCACCAGGATGCCCATAAATTTACAAAAACCTTCTTTCCTTTTAGGCTCTGCAGGTTAAATGTTTTTCCTTTAACGTCTTGTACGGAAAAAAAAGGCAGTACAGAAACAGATGAAGAAACATTAGAAGCATTATTATTTATACTTGTTTGTTTCCCTTCCGTTATCGGCAAAGCTTCAATCGTTAACTTCTCTTTATTATTATCTGAACAAGCTGCCAAAAATATAATGGAAAGTGCTGCTGAAATTATTAATTCTTTATTCATTTTAATTGTATAAGTGTTTATAAAATTGATTGTAAATACTTTAATTTTTTGTAAGCGCTTGTAATTGTTTTGTAAACTCATTAGTATTGTAGCCGGCCATTCTCTGGTGGTTTAATACAATTTTCCCACTTTTATCTATAACAATTGTTGTAGGTAAACTTCCGCTATAGATTTCATTTGGAACTACGCCGGTACTGCTATGCAGAGGAATGGTAAAATGGTTGTCTTCAATAAATTTTATGGCTTTTGTTTTATCTTCATCTTCATTGATAAATATAAAAACATACCTGTTATCATTCTTTAACTTCTTATAAAGTTCATCTATAGAAGGTATTTCTGCCCGGCATGGTGGGCACCAGGAAGCCCAGAAATTAATAAAAATGACCTTCCCTTTTAAATTTGCTGTGGAGGTTACCTTTCCATTAATATCTGTGAATGAAAAATTAGTATTTACTGCACCTGTGGATTTTTGGACTCCTTCTTTTTTTATATCCGCTTTAAATAAACCTACTGCGACCAATTGCTGCAATACCCACGATTTAGCATTGGTATTAAAAATAAAAAAGAGTAGTAAGCCATAAAATAAAATATTGCCTGTTATTTTGAAATATGATTTTGGTTTATTTTTGATCTGAGTCAAAATGAAATAATTTATACAATAATCATTTTTCCATTATAAATGAAAATCAAATATTGCAGTGAAATATTAAATGAAAATATTGGGAATATGCAAATCAGAGTCTGCTAAAAATCAAATCCGCAGATTACGGTGAGAAAGATAAAGTGGTAATTTGTATAAACCGGGTGAAAAGAAAGTTTGTGTTTTATTTAGAGAAGAATCCTGAAGTCCATTGTTATAATAATGATAATCTGAATTTAAAAATAAAGGAAACGATTCCAAAAAAGATTCCTGATATTTTATCACTGCCACTTGTGTATAAATACTGCAGGTGTTAGAATGATTATTAAACTGCCTGCCTTGTAATTTTGCTGAGTGCAGTTGAAAAGTATTTTTTACCAATTGTTTTACGGGGCATGTAAATACTGTAGCAAAGAATGATAAACCTATAAAAAATATAGAATAGAATTTTTGACTGTTATAACTTAAAATATTTTTTTGATCAACCTTCACTTTAATAAAATTATGCTTTCTTGGTATGGTACAGTGTTAATGGAATTCCATTTTAAAAAGAATTAACACTTAAGCCCTTATTTAAAAAAGAATTTTAATTGTTATGAACCGATAACTGCTAAAAATGATAGTTCAATACAAAATTATAAGTCACCATATCCACTTTATTAAATTCAAATTTTTCGTTGTTATAGGTTTCGCCATCTCTCAATTTTCCTACAACTAAAAGCTGTGCTTCCAGGCCTTTCATCATCCCCACAAAGCTGTATCGTACATCTGCGTTTACCTGGGTGTATGAAGGCAAGCCATACTTATTTAGCCGGTAATCTTTTACATCGGAAAGCTTGTAATAGCCCGCAACCAATGATGTTTTAACTCTTGCTTCAGGAAAGATGTAATTAACTTTTACCATAATTGCATGTACGTTTCCCAATCCATCATTCCGTTCACGTGGCATAAAAGTGAAAAATAATTCCCGACCCCACTCACGGGGTACAAGATACCTGCCATCGGATGTGATTCTGTTGTAGTTAATACTTGTTTCCCATCGTTTATTTTTCCAACCAAACCTGCTACCAAATGATATTGATTTTTTGCCGCTTTGTAAAATATGTTTTTGAAGGAATTACATTGCCGCCGTCATTTACAGCATCTTCCCTTATAAACTGTGCCGCAGCAAAAAGTTTATTATCATCTTTTACAGGCAAATTTATATCAGCCTGAAGCATGGCGGTATTAAACACATTTTGAATACGCATATTCCAGCCCTGCAATTTTATTTTCTTATTGACAGTAGTTGTTATGCCAAACACCGCTATGCCTTTACTTTTAATGTTAACACTGTAACCTGATTTTGTACCATCTACATTTACACCGGGTGGATTTATTCCAGTTGATTCGCCCACATCATACCATTTTACTGTGCCTCTTGATGCAATGGCATACAGCCATCCGCCTTCAATTTTTATTTTCTTCATTTTATTTACCTCAGCCCAAATAGCTTCCACACCGGTAGGCCTCATTCGGCCATCCTGTAAATTTATAAATGGGGTATTAATTAATTGCCGCCCAAAAACAATATTTGAATTTTTAAAATTATATTTTATGTAAAATTCTTGCAACAGGCCTAAATCTTTTTTATTGGCGGGATCTGTTACATCAAAAAAAGTAACTTCATATCGATTGTATTGCCCTGTAGCAGCATCAGGTTTAGTAAAATCGGATGAACCGATGTTGAAAATATAAAAGTCACTTACCGCTATTTGGAAGCCATTAAATTTTGCGGTTTCATATCTTATTCCACCGCCTGCTGCATTGGCTTAATAATCTGTAAGCACTTTTTTATTTTGTGTACTCATTAAGAAGTATCTAAAATGCCCGTGAAAACTACCTGCTTTAAAAGCATGTAATAAGGATGTGCTGTCTTCTGTTGTATTTTGCTTTCCTTTATACATCACGGGTTTTTCTGAAAGCTCCTGATGCTGTGCTTTTACGGATACAGATAGCAATAAAACCAAACCCGCCAACCCATTAATAATAAATCTTTTCATTTTCAATTTATTATTTTTTTCTTTAAAAGCCTGCTTTGATATAGCTCCATCCTTTCTCTTCTTTTTTAATTACTTCTCCAACACCCATTGGTACAAATTCAATCGAGTTTTCGCAAGCATAAAAAACGACGCCTTTACTTTTAAAATCGTCAATCTTTTGTTGTTGTGTAGTTTTTTCTTTCATAAAAAACTGTATACCCATGCCATTTGTTACCACTTCTATTTGTACGGTATCGCCCCACCCTGCTTTCAGGTTTTTTATATTATTCATTAACCCTTTCCAAGCTAACGTATCGTTGCTGGTAAGATGAAATAATACTTTGTGCTCCGGCATAGAAGCTGTTTTACTTTTTATATTTTTATTATTTTGTGCAAATAAAGTAAATGTGTTTAGGGCAAGTAGTGTTAAAAAAAGTATTATCGTTTTCATTTTTTTAATTTTATTTATGTGAATTTATAATCTACACCGGTTACCTGTGTGAGCAATGTTTGCGGAGCATCTAATATTTTAGCTGCCATTGGTGGTGTTGGAGTTACAGGAGAATTAGCGGCAAGGTATGCTTTGAGTACAGAGTGCAAAGTGTATGATGTGTTCTTTGCATCTGCAACTCCTTTTATGCGGCACAGCATATCTGCAGGGTCGCCTTCTCTTTCGCAGGCACAAATGCTGTATACTTTATTCATTACTAAATCTGCCCCGCCAATTTTTACATCCTGTACCCGTTTTCCTTTTTCAACAAAAGCATTAAAGTTTATTTCCATGCCTTTAAATTTAATTACCCATCCACCAAAACGTTCAACGGCATGTGCAGCAAATACATTATTTAATTCTTTTTCCAGCCATTCTTTCAATTGTTTGCCTGTAACCTTACCCGTTCTTACGGTGCTATTAACCGGCAGCATATCATACAAAAAACCTTCTGTAATGGGGATATTGCCTGTATGGTCGGACGTAGTACAGGGCGGACAAAAACGAAAACCGTTCGACAGTACCACATCAATATCTTTTACCTGCCAGTGCAGTGCATTTAATATCATGGTATCAATAGGATTTTCTACCACAAAATAACGGTAGAGCGGAATGGTACTATAACCAATTACAGTATTAATATTTTTTTCAAATACACTTTCATGGTTTTTTATCAATGCTGCAATTTCTTTATCAGCTTTGTATTGATCACTGTCAACTTCAACCAATGAATATTTATCTTCAATAATTTTTCCATTACTGATGGTCAATTCTAATTTACCAACAAAGGAACCAAATGCGCCAGGCTCCACCACCTTAGTATATTTACAAACAATGGGTTTTCTTACTCTTTCATGCGTATCGCCACCTAAAATATAATCTACCCCTTCACACTCCGGTAAATTGGCCAGATGAATTTGTTGTGATAATCCGAGGTGTGCAACAATTATTACGTAAGCACATTGCTCCTGGTTGCGCAGCACATCAATATAATGCGCCAGGTTTTCTTCGGGCTTTGTATAAATAATTCCTTTGCTATATAATGGAGATTGACGAATAGGAACCATCGGATCTGTGTAACCAATAAACCCAATTTTCACTCCCTTTACATTCCATATATGATAGGGTTGAAAAATAAGTTCGCCTTTTTTCCCTTCATTCAAATCATGATACATGTTGGCGCATACTTTTGGCGCATTTAGTGAACCTAACAAAGTTTGCATGGCTTTTTTATAGTACACCACTTCCCAGTTGCCCGGCAGGTAGAGGTTGTAGCACAGTTCATTTAAAATAGGCACCATAGCTTTACCGGTGGTTTTTACACTTAGTTCGCTTCCCTGAAACATATCGCCGGTATCAATTAAAAAGGTATTCGGATTTTTCTTTCTTTCTTTTTTAAAGTATGTAGCCAAATGTGCATAGCCACCCGTTTTACGAAAAACAGCTTTTTCGTTTTCCCAAAACAATTCATCATGTGGGTGCAACTGGCAATGCACATCGGTAGTTTGCAAAATAGAAATGGTAAATGGTTTATCATCCATATTAATTGAACTGTTACCTGTTACTTCTTCAGCAGCGGCCAGCAAAGGAGTCGCAGTAACTAACGCTGCACTTACACCCATTGTACTTAATTGTTTTAAAAAATTTCTCCTGTTATTTTCCATGTTGCAAGTTTTGATATAACGTTGTTTATACTTTTTGTAAACCGGGTATTTATAATTCTATTAAACCTCATTGGCGCAGTTTATTTCGAAAGCTTTTGATACACTCTTTTACTTTTTATTATTTATTGAGTAATAGCATTAATCAACAACCATCATTTTTTTAGAACCGCTTTTTCTTTCGCTTCTTTTCCTGTCAACTCTCTTTTCTTTTGTTCTTCAGCTATGGGTTTATAAGGCCCATACTTATGTTGATTTTCTGTAAAATTATCTGCATAAGGTCCAAAAGGATGGTCAACAGATTTTTTGGATTTATCAGGCCAGTCTTTAGGTACGTTTATGTGCGGCCTTGTTTGCGAGTTGATAAATGAAGCTACATCCCATGCTTCTTCATCTGTTAATTGAGGA
>JAYUZL010000219.1:0-2670 GCA_043751875.1 Ferruginibacter sp. | reverse complement strand
GATATTACACCTGCCTTTAATAAAAAAAATATCAACTTTAGCTTTTATAAAAATAAAGAACTGGTGCAACAAGCTATCAGCAGCCAGATGATTTTTACTTTTGATTTTATCATTGCCCATATTTCTAATTACTTTTCATTAAACATCGGCGATTTAATTTTTACTGGTACTCCCTCAGGCGTTGGCGAGTGCGTGGTAGGCGACGATCTGGAAGCTTTTATAGAAAAAGAAATGTTGCTGAAGCTGGAAATAAAATAAATAGTACTTCTCTCTGTACTTTATAGTTGTTTTGTCCGGGCAAAGAAACTTCATTGTGGCACATTGTTGTGTCACTCCCTTCAACTTTTTTAGCACTTTGGTACACTTCCCCAATTCGACGCATTTATTTACAATAGTTATTTTTCTTTCACTACAAATGGAGTAAAACCCAGGTGCAAAAATTTATATTTATTTGCTGTTCCAAAAAAATACATGTTAAAAAAAAGCTGGTCTTCCTTTGCAGAAGACCAGCCTTTCAAAAAAGAAAGCACGTTATTTTCTTTAAAATTTAATGTTCACAGAAGCCTGAAACATAGTACCCAACTGACTGAATTGAGAACCATTATAACCCAAAATTCTGTACCGGCCACTGAATGTTAAAAAGCCTTCTAATAAACTTTTATCACTAGGGCTGTTAAGAGCTGCCGCCGCTGCCGCATAATCGGCATCAGTAGAATTGCCCGTTAATTCTAATTTCCATTTAGGCAGTAAATTAAATATATTGTTTACAGTAATAGAAACTGATATTTTATCAGTAAATGCATAACCAAAGTTTAAGTCAGTAACAACAGCAGTTTTAAATACTTGCTTAATGTTATTCATTTTACTTCCTCCATTATCTAAATCCTGAAACTTGGCAGGGCCAAACAGCGTATTGTTAAGGTTTACACTAAACTTTTTAATAGCATAATCAAAACCTAATACAGCCTTGTATTTAGGACGGCTTTCAGTTAACAATGAAATGATCTGGGCATTTAAAATCGTAGAGCCAGCATCCGAAATGGCTTTCGGCGTTTTTGGATTACCAACAATTTCATTTTTAATAGCATAGTTACCGGCAAAGTTTATCCCCAGCTTGCCTTTTCCTAATGTGATGTTTCTGTAACTGCCTACAAAATCAAGCCCTGAGGTATGTGTTTTTATACCATTGATAAAAAACTGTACACTGACTACATCTGCGGCCTTCAATATTTTGTATAAGGTTGTAGTAGGATCGTCTGAGGAAATGGATGAGCTATATACAACCCGGTCTTTAATAGTGATGTCATAATAATCAAGGGTAAGACTTAAGTTTTTTGTTGGCTTTGCTCCTAAACCAATTGAAAAGTTGGTTGATTTTTCAGGCTTTAATTTTGGTATTCCCAGCAAAAAAGCCTGTTTGCTGTTGTTGTTAAATAAACCCGACGTTTGAATAAGGCCACCAGAAAAAGAAGCTTGTGTTGACTGGTCATATATCTGGTGCAAAGTAGGTGCCCTAAAGCCAGTAGATACAGAACCACGAATCACTAAATTATCACCGGCTAATTTTAAACGGCTGGAAATTTTATAAACAAAAGCGCTTCCAAAATCACTGTATTTTTCGGCCCTAACAGTGCCATTCAATAAAAAGCTTTTTGTTACATCATAGCTTGCATCAAAGTACCCACCTATATTGTAACGGTTAAATGTACCGGCATTAGCTCTGTCAATACCAGGAAAAGAATTCGATCCCTGTCTGGAATAGGAAGAAGTATCTCCGGCAATTATTTTATAAGTTTCTTTTCTGGCCTCTGTTCCAAAACCAATAGCAAAATTATCAGTAAGGCTCTTAGAAACATCAACGTTGCCTATAACATTATAAAATCCAAAACCACCCGGTTTAAAAGATGTAGGACTTGTTTTTAACAAGCTTCTATTTACAGTGTTATTAACCGAGTAAAGCTGTTCGTTACCACCAATGGTCACGCTCAAATCCTGTTTCCATCCGTTCACTTCGTTCTTAAAGCCAAAGGTGGCGTTGTAGTCGGTAAGGTCGCCTTCAAATGTAGGAACATAACCAATATATCCTTTGTAAACACCGGCAGCTTTATCTGCTTCAAAATCATTTTGTAATTGCGAACCAGGCGATCCATACGCTGAACCTGTGTAATCCGGTGCACCTTCTACCGGAGTATGCAATAGTCCTTCATCTATTCTCCAGTAGGATGGACGGAAGTTAGCCTTGCTGTTTACTTTTTTAAATACGTAGGCAGCATTACTATAAAACATCGAATTATCGCCAATAGGTAATCCTAAATTATATTCAAATTTCGAAGACGTGGTGGCACCTGTTCCATTTACATTGTTGGCAGTTGGATATATGGCGAGGTATCTTTTAATGGCATCATCTGTTACTGCATCACCACCAAAAGTAGCAATTTCGGTAGGTACATCAATTATACCAGAACGTACAGCATCATTCTGCTGACCAAGTGCAATTGTATAATTTATAAAACCTTTTGTTCCAATATTGGAGCCACTGTTAAGTGATAGGCCATAATTACCACCATCGCCTTTTGAAGTAACACCACCGTTAAGGCTGAGTGAACTGTATTGATACCTGTCTTTAAGAATTACGTTCATTACACCTGCAATTGCATCGCTACCATATTG
>JAYUZL010000218.1:0-3850 GCA_043751875.1 Ferruginibacter sp. | reverse complement strand
GAAGGAACAGAGTTGTTTAACAAAGGCGATCTTTTTTACAGCAGAAGAATTGGTGGGCAACCCATTCATTATAGTGATGTATATAGCAGCACTTCGGCCAATGAAAAAGTAATAAAAAATCCTGGGCAGAGTAAACTTATAAATGCTACCAAAATAAGTGGTCGTACACAAAAAGGATTGGGCGTAGGTATATTAAATTCTATAACGAAACCACAATATGCCATCGTTGAAGATGCAAATAAAAACACCAGAAAATTTGAAACTGACCCACTTACAAATTACAATGTATTTGTGTTAGATCAAACACTTAAACACAACAGCAGTGTATCTTTTGTAAATACAAGTGTATTGCGCAGTGGCAAAGATTACGATGCAGATGTTGCTGCAGGTCTTTTTAATTTTAACGACAAAACCAACACATGGAATGTTAGTGGACAGGTAAGCATCAGCAATATTATTAAGACAAACAAAAATATCACTACCGGCTATTCACACAACCTTTCCTTTGGCAAAACTAGTGGTAAATTTAATTTTAGCCTTAATCAGGAACTTACAAATGCTAAGTTCGATAAAAGTGACCTCGGTTATTTTACCAACAACAATTCGTTAGAACATAATGGTTTCGCAGGTTATAACTGGAATAAACCAAAGGGATGGCACAACAGTATAAATATGAATTTCAATGGAGGGTACAGCCGCTTGGTAACACCTATAGATATTTTGAAGAGAAAAGAATTCATATATCAAACGGGCAGAATCAATTACAATTTTAATGCGCAAACTAAAAAGCTTTGGCAGCTCGGTATCGGGATATTTTACCGTTTTGCAAGTAATGATTTTTATGAACCCAGGGATTTTGGCAGGGTAGTAAAAAATAAAGGCGGCGGAGGAATATATAGTTATGTGGGAAGTAATGATGCAAAAAAGTTATCGTGGAATATAAGCGCTTCAACACGGTCTGGAGGAAACTTCACTCGCAAATCATTTAATTACGGGCTTGGAGGTAAAATAAGGTTCAACAGTAAGTTTTCTATTGAAGAAAATATTAATGTAGAAAATAATAAAAATGAATCCGGTTGGGCAAATACTATTTACACAGGTAATGTAGCCAATGATACTATTATATTTTCTCGCAGAAATATAAATAATGTGGAAAACCTATTTAATTTGAAATACAATTTTAATAATAAAATGGGGCTGTCTTTAAGAGCCAGGCATTCATTTGCAAAAGTTAATCCTCAACAATTTTACCAGCTCGATATCAATGGAAATTTAAATACACCCGATCGGCCTTTTTCAAAAAATGTTAATCAAAATTTCAATTTCTTAGCTGTAGATATGCTCTACAACTGGCAGTTTTCGCAGGGCAGTTTTATTACAATCGCATGGAAAGATATTGGACAGAACTTTAGCCATTCCTTTGAGAAAAATTATTTAAAAAACGCACAAAATATTATTACAGGTAACCAGTTTACAAGCTTTTCGCTAAGGGTTATTTATTTTTTAGATTATATAACCTTTAAAAACAAATTAAGGCATCACCTGTAGTCTAAATTTTTTCATACCCACCTCTACCAATATATTACAATAAAATATTTAACACTATAACAATGCGTGCATCGTTATTCTGCCTTGTCGTCTGGCATAATTTCCGTACTTTTGCGCACTTAAAAACAGTCTAGGTTTTTTGAAAGGCTAATAAAATAATTAAATGAATATTCGCAACATCGCAATTATTGCACACGTAGATCACGGTAAAACAACCCTGGTAGATAAAATTCTTCATGCTACCAAAGTATTTAGAGACAACCAAGATACAGGAGAACTGATAATGGACAGCAACGACCTTGAAAGAGAGCGTGGTATTACTATTTTTAGTAAAAATGCTGCCGTGGTATACGAAGGTTACAAAATAAATGTTATTGATACACCTGGTCACAGTGACTTTGGTGGTGAAGTAGAAAGGGTACTTAAAATGGCTGATGGCGTGGTATTATTGGTAGATGCTTTTGAAGGACCAATGCCGCAAACACGTTTTGTATTACAAAAAGCATTGGCACTTGGTTTAAAACCTATAGTTGTAATAAACAAGGTAGATAAACCAAACTGTCGTCCGGACGAAGTGCATGATGCGGTTTTCGAATTGTTTTTTAACCTTGATGCCACTGAAGAGCAGCTTAACTTCCCTACATTTTACGGTTCGGGGAAAAATGGCTGGTTCAATGACACATTAACTGAAATAGACAACATTTTTCCTTTATTGGATGGTGTTATTAAATATGTACCTGAACCTGATGTAAACGAAGGTCCTTTGCAAATGCAGATCACTTCTTTGGATTACTCTTCTTTCCTTGGCCGAATTGCTGTGGGCAAAGTTGCACGTGGTGTGGTAAAAGAAGGCCAGCAAATAGCTTTGATGCAGGCAGATGGAAAAATTAAAAAAATGAAGATTAAAGAGCTCTACGTTTTTGAAGGTATGGGCAAAAAGAAAGTAACAGAAGTAACAGCAGGAGATATTTGTGCCGTGGTTGGTTTGGAAGAATTTAACATTGGCGATACCATTGCCGATGTAGAAAACCCGGAAGCATTGCCGGTTATAAGTGTTGATGAGCCTACGATGAGTATGTTGTTCAGTATTAACAACTCGCCCTTCTTTGGTAAAGAAGGTAAGTTTGTAACAAGCCGTCACCTTAAAGATAGGTTGATGAAAGAAACTGAAAAAAATCTTGCACTTAGAGTAGAAGATACAGATGGTGCAGATAGTTTCTTGGTATTTGGTCGTGGTATTTTGCACCTTGGTATTTTAATAGAAACCATGCGCAGAGAAGGTTTCGAGTTGACCGTTGGTCAACCACAGGTGTTGGTAAAACAAATAAATGGCAGCAAGCACGAGCCGTATGAAAATTTGGTGGTAGATGTACCTGCAGAATTTAGCGGAAAGGTAATTGATTTGGTAACACAGCGCAAGGGCGAAATGCAGATCATGGAAACCAAAGGCGAAATGCAGCATTTGGAGTTTGAAATACCTTCCCGTGGGTTGATAGGTTTGCGTAGCACGATGCTTACAGGTACTGCGGGTGAAGCTGTAATGGCACATCGCTTTACAGAATATAAGCCATGGAAAGGACCAATACCTGGTCGTAACAATGGTGTATTGTTGAGCAAAACAACCGAGCGTACAACAGGGTATTCGGTTGATAAATTACAGGATCGTGGACGCTTCTTTGTAGATCCGGGAGAAGATGTATACACAGGGCAGATTATTGCTGAGCATATTAAGCCCGGCGATCTTGTTGTAAATGCAACGGAGCCTAAAAAATTAACCAACCACCGTGCAAGTGGAAGTGATGATGCAAGCAAGGCAGCACCAAAAATTCAAATGAGTCTGGAAGAATGTATGGAGTACATACAGTCTGATGAGTGTATAGAGGTTACGCCAAAAAGTATTCGTCTTCGTAAGAATATTTTAGATGAAGATGCACGCAAGCGTGTAAGCAAAAGCATGAGTTCAGAAATGGCGTAAGCTATTTTAAAAATATATCAAATTCCGGTTGTAGTAAAATACAATCGGGATTTTTTTTGAAACATGTTGAGGACTTGTCCATCGAAGGAGGAGCAGGGGCAGAAGAATATAAATCAACATTTGTATAGGGCTATTCGCTACAATCTTTTTTGCCTCAAAGGCAGGCAAAAAAGTATTTCCGTTGCTATTCCTGCTAGGTTCGTCAGAATATCCGTTATCAGCTTTTTGGGGTTAATGGACAAAAATGTACCTAAAAACGGCTGAAAGCTTTTATGGAGTTAGCTTACATAGAAATAATTAAAGTGACAAAAAAAGTGCTTTTACTGT
>JAYUZL010000217.1:0-8317 GCA_043751875.1 Ferruginibacter sp. | reverse complement strand
AAACAATCTGCAGCAATTTTGGTGGTGGCAGGAAAAGCAAGTGCACAGCCGTGGAATGACAAACTTATAGATTTAAGGGTGGACGATAATATGATGCCCTTGGTAGAACTGGAGAGATTGCTAAGTTTATTCAGGGCTTATGAACACATGGAAAAGGGCGATCTTGCAACAGAAAAAAACGACATGAAACTTGCTATGGGCGAATACGGTGCTGCAATGAAAATGTTTCCTAAAAACCTTGAAATGCAATACTGGACTGCTATTGCACTTGCCAATAATAAAAAAGTAAAAGAGGCTGCTTCCATGTTGCAAAAAATTTATCTGCAGGATGCTAACTGGAGAGAACTTACAACACGACTTCCTAAAGTAAATATGTTGACGGTAAGCAATGATGAATTGAAGGCTCTGATAAAATAGTTATTTTGCTTTTAATTTGGCAAGCATATCGTTGCTTGTTGAGTCTGAATAAATGCCGTAACCATTTACCAGCAGACCTTTCATATTATGTATGGATGATGAGATGGCATAAAGAACAGCCTGATCTGACGGGTCTTCGTTTACATCGAAACGAAAAGATTTATCAATAACAAATTCATGCGGCAACAGGTCTTTTTTGCCTGCAATGCATTCGAGGCAATTTTCTTTTAGATTAAAATCTTCTGTATACCCTTGTACTTTTAGGGCAGTAATTGCCTGAGATAGTGTTTCGTAATTTTCCATTTATACAATGTACTATTTTTATAATAAAAAAATGCCGCCTAATAATTGAGGTGGCATTTCAATTTTATTAATGTTTTTATTTCCGGTTCCCATTTGCTGAATGTAAGGAAGAAAAAAAGCTATTTAAGAAATAAAAAAAAGGAACTTGTCTCAAAATTAAAGAATAGTTCAACACAAGCTTATAAAATTAAAAAGTTTTCAGTTTGGGGATTATCTGCAGATAATAATTTTGATAACAGCTAATTAGTTGAAAAAATGTTTCTTAATTAAAAGGTTTAGAAAACGTTATCCTCTTCTATTTATGAGTAAGTTTCCTTGCTGTTTTATAAAATAACAAAAACATTATAACCTTAATAAAATCAATTCTCTTTTTTAATTAAAACAATTCTTCCTCTGTCTGCGGTGTATACATCATTAAAGAATTTTAAAATACTATTGTATTCATTTTTAGAAAAATAGCCTTCTGCTCTTTCATTTTTTCGTACAACATTTATAAAATTATCTTTTACATTAAATTTAATACAATAAGCGCCGTAAGCATTTTTTATTACAACTTCTTTAGGCATAGCTTCTACAACATAATTGGCAGGAATAGCAATTTGTATCGAATCCTCATCCAGGTAAGAAGAGTTAAACTGTAAATCATATTTCCTGTTGTTGTTTTCAGGTAATTTACTCGATGATTTATTGAAAAAATTCGGTGCTATAAACAACCTTTTTCCGGTTATGTTTGCATAGTTTGGGGAAGTCACAGATAGCTTTTCTATTATCTCGGGTAACATGCCTTTTATTTCGGTAAACTCAAAATTTTCTACAGAATAAGTTGGTAAACTAAGGGTATTATTAAGGTAGCGTTTTTTTTCTTCCTGCGTTGCCTCGTGCATTAATCCGTGCACATCATCCTGTTGTAGACCTGTAAAACGTGTTATAACCTTGGCGCTTAAAGTACCTTCTTCATTAATAACTGCATTTACTTTTCGTATCTGTAAATTCTCCTTGGTCTTGTAACCGGGTGTTTTTACAACATGGCCACCATCATCATCAATTAATAATGCTTTTCTGTTGCCTGTAAAACTTCCCATATAACCTGCACTTACGGTTTGGCTGGTGCACTCAAGCCAAATAGAATCTTTTAGCTGCGGCACACAAACAATTGCATGATTAAAATAAGGTGCAGGGAAATCATCCCTTAAACCCGTCCTGTTTTCCCCTGCGGTTATCAGTACATACTTGGCTGGTACCTGCGCTTCTTTTAAAAGACTAACCATGTAGTTCGACAATGCTTTGCAATCGCCGTATTTTTTTGTTGCAACATAATTTGCATCGAATGGCTGCCAGCCGCCTATGCCTAGTTGTATGCTAATATATCTTGTATTTTTTTGTAAATAATCATACAGTATTTTAATTTTTTCTGTTGAGCCTGCTAATCCGTCAGTAAGCCTGTGAACGTCCACTTTAATATTATCAGGCAACTGTTGTCTGTTGCTGTTAAGGGTATTAATAAATTTACCGAGGTTAATCCATGAGCTCATATCTCCGGGATAATTTTCTATTTCAAATTGAGATGGTGCAATTATAACAGATGGAGATAAAGCTTCCCAGCCGGGCTGATAGGGTTCCTGCATTAAAGCGCTAAGATTATTTGTTTTCCAGCTATAGATTTTTTTAGGACCGTTTATTAATATTACAGGTTTGTCATTAAAAGCAAACTGTTTAATTCTCAACTCAAAATCTGAGGGTGTCTCCACATAAAATACACTTTGCTCCACGCTTAATCTTGTATCTTCTATGGGGTCCCATCTTGGTAAAAAGAAAATTCCATTTAGTTCCTGTTCATCTTCATATTCTATAGTGTAAGGATAAAGGTTGTAATAAAAGTTATGACGTTTTATTCTGTTGTCAGAAATGAGACTCACATTATCGAAGGCAGAATAATCTGCAATATCTTTTTTCTTTACAGATTTTATTTCTTTACCCGAAGCGTCATAGAGGTGTCCTGAAATATTTTCGAGACTCTGTAATTTATCGTAACTGTTTTGGTACGAAGCAAATTTTGCACCTGCTTCGTTTAATATTGTAATAGCATATTTATGAATTACTACCCCTTTTGATTTTGATTTGATGGTCACTTTTAATTCTTCAAAACGTTTTACTGCATCTGCATTTTTTTTTAAAGAATCAGGGATAGCTGATACATTATATTTTTGGCTAAAACTTTTGATACTGCTTAAAAATAATATTGCAAGTAGTAATTTTTTCATTGTTTTATTTAATCTTTTTAAATACGATTTGCTCACTTTGTTTTTTTACAATCTGTCCATAAAATTCTCTTAGAGATTCATAATCCTCAGGTAAAAAAATAGCTCTGTTAACACCTAAAATACACTTTAGATAAATGTTGGTTGCATCCTTGGTCATAATGTATTCAAATTGAGCTTCCCCCTCATTATAGTTCATTCTTGTAGATTTTGGCATTTCATCAATTGTATATCCCTTAGGAATTTCCATAGTAACTGTAATAATTTCCTTTGTCTTGTAAGGCATTTCTACAGGGTAATTTCGTGTTGCGGCCGTAAACGGATTTGATTTGTAAGCTTCGCCAAATAAAGGATTAAAGTAAATAATGTCTTCATTAAAGTTGAATGAAAAATCATAAACAATGCTTAATTTCTCATCAGGATTTTTAAGGGAATCCAGTCTGTTATTGCTTAAAACAACATCATAACTAAAACCGTCTTTAATCTTTTTAAAATAGTTCTCAATTTCGTTCTCTTTCATTTCTTCTCTAAAATTGTACGACTCGTAATAACCAAGGTTGGAATTGAACGAGCCTACAAGATTTTTACCATTCTCGTTATTCGAAATAAAAATAGAAGTCGTTTTACTTTCCGTTAAACTGTCTGCAAATAATTCCACCACATTTGGTGTTTCATTAATTAAACGGCCATATCCATTGTAACAGTACTGCGGCAGATGATTAAATCCAAGTTTTTTTCTGGAAGCGTCTAAGAAGTAAATTTTATTGTTAATGTTAACCCTTACAATAACGTAATTAAATTTTTTAATTAATGGATACATTTCATACGCTTTTCCATTGTCGGTTGTACTCAATAAAACGGGGTCGGCATTTATCTGTGCTTTCTTTAGCATTGCCACCAGCAGTAAATTTATTTCTGCAATGTTTCCTTTCTTTGAAGCAAAAGATTTTTTAAGATTTTCCGGTAAATAAAGCGCATCATAATCTGTGCAGGTAAAATTCTCACGAACATAACTGTATATACTTTTAGCGTTGCTTAAGGCATCATTACTCTTAACCATATCTCTTATCTCGTCGTTCATCCAATTATTCTTTACCTGCAAATCAGCCCCAAACTGCTCATCTTTTAGCAATGTTGTAGCTAACTCAGTCCACGTTGACAAATATGGCTTGGGAGGAGTTTCAGGATAATTAATTGAACTCAGTTGAAATTCTATTTTTGAAATGTAATTGCTAGTAGTGGTCGTAAATTTTTCCTTTACCATTGGTTTTAAATTTGATAAAGTCCATTTTACGTGATTAGTTGTAGCCCGGTATACACCAATTTCAGACCTGCCGGTTCCATTATTAAATAAAAGATTAAAAGCTTTAAAACCCTGCTCTGTCTCTGGTTTTAAGTCGTAATTTCCGTTTGGTAAAAATATAAAATTAAAAAGTGTAGGTACAGTAACTTCATATTCACTTTGTAAAACGGGAATTTTATCCTGAAAAACCCAGTTTCTTAAATTATATGCGTTTGGGGAAATGATTGTGTAAGTATATTCTATTACACAACCTTCTTTTAAATTGGGTAACGTAAACTTTTTTATACTGTAATCTTTAGATGCCTTATCATTAAAAATAGATTCTTTATCCATTTTGGTAGATACGATAACATTATTTTCAAGGTTATAAGTAACCGCTTCTATTTTTTCAACCTTGTCTTCCTTGTTATTTCCTTTATAAAGAGGAATTTCTACAGTAGCAAGTGCAAACTGGTTTTTACTTAATATTTTTATTTTTTTGTGATACACATACTCAACATTAAACCAGTCGGTATTATCAGATACATAAGTAACAACACCCTTATTAAATAATATTACAGCCTGTGCATTGCTGTCTAAACTATTTACTTTTGGTTTGAAGTCTTCAGGTGTAACATTCCCAAATTTGTATTTTGAGGGAAAGTTTTTTTGAGCAAGAACATTATTTGCCAAAAGAAATAAAGATATCAGGACGGAAGCAGACCTCATATTAAGTAGTTTTAGTGGTATACGAATATAAACACTTTAAATAAAGTTTTATTGCACGTGAACAAATATTAATTTTAGTTTGTAAGTGCTTAAATTCATGATGGATTCTATTACAAAAACAAATCTTTTTCTTTTACTTTTGTTGCAAACTGTTTCTCTCTATGCTGGACCTTCAAGATTTTTTAGTACCTGTTTCTTTTGCTGTAATTAATGATGATGAAGGTTACGTAAACGGCCAGCTTGGTGCACATATAGTGACACAGCAGAATGAGGATTTTGATATTGCCGCTGCAGATATTGTAATTATTGGTGTGAAAGAAACCAGAGGAAACGGCAATGCTGAAAAAGAAAACAATGCGGCGGATATAATTCGTAAGCAATTATACAGACTCCATTATTGGCATACAGATATAAGAATTGCTGACGCCGGCAATATCGAAGTTGGTGCAACCATTACCGACAGTTATGCAGCAGTAAGAACAGTGCTGGAAGAATTGTACAGACTAAATAAAACGGTTGTGATATTGGGAGGTTCGCATGATGTAACGCTTGCCCAATACCATGCATACCGAATCATTAATAAAGTAGTGGAAGCTACCTGTATAGATGCTGAAATTGATTTAAAAGGCGAAAGCATGGTGCCTGCAGAAAACTTTTTACTGGAAATGTTTACCGGTGAACCCAATATTTTAAAGCATTACAACCATATTGCTTTTCAAAGTTATTTTGTGCACCCACGCATGTTGCAGACAATTGATAAATTACGTTTTGACTGTTACAGGCTCGGGCATGTGCAACACGAAATAGAAGAAATGGAACCCGTACTTCGCAACAGCAATATGCTCAGTTTTGATGTGAGCGCCATTAAATACAGTGATGCGCCTACAAATAAAAATTGCCCTAACGGGCTTAGCGGTGTAGACGCATGCATGCTTACAAGGTTTGCCGGCATGAGCAGTAACCTGAGTAGTTTTGGTATGTATGGTTATCAGCCAAAAGAAGATACAGACGAAATTACCGCCAAACAAATAGCACAGATGCTCTGGTATTTTGTTGATGGCCGACATAAAATGGCACAGGAAAGTACTTTGGAAGAAAGGCAAAACTTTAATGAATATCACGTTGTTTTTGCAGAAGTAGATACCCTGTTTTTACAAAGCAAAAGAACAAACAGGTGGTGGATGCAGCTGCCCAATGCAAAGTTTATTGCCTGTAGTTATAAAGATTATTTAACAGCGGGTAAAAATGAATTTCCTGAAAGATGGTTGAGGGTGCAGGAGAGGAATTAGGAATGAGAAACAAGATTGGAGACACAAGCCGGAAGATTAAATACAAAAAATGGGATAGCCTATTAATCATCATTTATAATTTATCACTCATCATTCATAACTCCAATTGATGATTCTATATAAGCAAAATATTTTCGTGGCAATAACACTTTTAGCGTTATGCCCCTCATGCTCAACGATAGGGCAGGTTACGCAACAACAAACTAATAGTTTTTTAAATGATAGCGTTGTAGCCACAGGGCATGCAGGCATCAGTATTTTTGAACCTGCTACAGGTGTATATTTATACAATTACAATGCAGAAAAAAACTTTATACCAAGCAGCAACTTAAAATTGTTTTCGCTGTATGCGGGTATGAAATATTTGGGTGATAGTTTAGTGGGCATGCGTTATGTTGAAAATGACACAGCAGTCTTTATATATCCTTCAGGCGACCCAACCTTATTGCATGTAGATTTTAAAAGCCAACCGGTTATAGATTTTTTAACATCTATATCCAAACACATTTATTTAGACGACGCCTTTAAGAGCAAAGCTTATGGTAGTGGCTGGTCATGGAGCGATTATCCATATTACTATATGGCTGAACGTTCTGCATTTCCAGTTTATGGCAATACAGTAGCTTTCACTTTAAACAAAAATCAGTTTGAAACGGCACCACCGCCATCATCCCTTTTTACCTTTTTAAAAAATTATGCTGACAGTAATAAAGAAACGGAGGTGGAACGTAATTTTTACAACAATACTTTTACAACTGTTCAAAACAATAAAAGCAACGAAACCATTTTTACTCCTTTTATAACTTCTGCGGCACTCGCCGCAAATTTGCTTGGAAATGCCATTCATAAACCAGTCGGTACATTTTCTAATGATGCAATGCCTGCATTAAAAAAAAATACAGTAAAAATAATTTACTCCCGCCCGGTTGATTCACTTTTTAAGCCGATGATGTTCAACAGCGATAATTTTTTTGCTGAGCAAACATTGCTGATGGTAAGCAACGAAAAACTTGGTTACATGAGCGATGAAGAAATGATTGATACGCTTTTGAAAAACGATCTAAAAGATATACCTACAAAACCCAGATGGGCAGATGGCTGTGGGCTTAGCCGGTATAATTTATTCTCCCCTAAAGACTTTATTTATCTACTAGGTAATTTGCAGAATGAGTTTGGTTTTGATAGAATGAAAAGAATTTTGCCAACAGCAGGGCAGGGGACTTTAAGAGGTTATTATGAAAATGCTGCAGGATATATTTATGCCAAAACCGGCAGCATTAGCAACAATGTTTCGCTTAGTGGTTATTTAATTACAAAGCAAAATAAACTGTTGTTGTTTTCTGTAATGATAAATAATTATTCGGGTAGCGGCAGAGCTGGAAGAAAAGCAATTGAGCGCTTTATTCAGGATGTGAGAAATACAAATTAAAGGTTACAATCAACTCAAAATTCTTATAGATATTAATGACTGACATTTTCATTCTATTTAGTAAATGAAGGCAATAATAGGCGCAGTTAAAATAGACATACAAATCATAAATAAATAAGGTTGAGGCAACGTTATAAATGAACAGGATATCTAATGTTTATCTATACCTCAACCAAACTAAAATTTATTTATGAAAAAGCTACTCACAGCCCTGGTACTTTTCTCGGCACTACTTTTATTTAAGGGATATGCACAGACTAACACAGCAGGTTGTAACCCAGATTTTACATTTCAGTCTCAATCGGGTTCCACAGTAAAATTTAATTCGTCCCCCACATTCGATGGTGATTACCTGCGACATTATTGGCGTTTTGGTGATGGCAGTTCGCCGAGCAGTATTGTTTCGACTATACATCTATATGCCCCAGGACAGTATAATGTAACGCATCTGGTAATAAGGCGCAATCCAAACGGCGTAATTGTCTGCACAGATTCTCTTATAAAGAAAATAGGGTTAATGGACAAAAATGTACCTAAAAACGGCTGAAAGCTTTTATGGAGTTAGCTTACATAGAAATAATTAAAGTGACAAAAAAAGTGCTTTTACTGT
>JAYUZL010000216.1:0-2878 GCA_043751875.1 Ferruginibacter sp. | reverse complement strand
AGATACTATCAGTGTATTTGTAAAAACAAAACCTTTTGTAAATGCGGGACAACAAGCTGCTGTTTGTTTAAATGATTCAACCTTTCTTTCTGCCCGTATTTCACGAGTAACAAATCCCGGATTTGTTACAAAATATTTGTGGACACCATCATTAGGAATAAGAAACGATTCACTTTTGCAAACCTATGCTTACCCAACAAAATCAACTTTGTATACTTTAACAGCTACAACCACGATTGCAGATTATGGATGTGATTTTGTTTCTACGGGAACGGTTAATGTAATTGTGCAACCCTTGGTTTTTGCAAATGCGGGTAGAGACACCATTGCAGTAAAAGGCTCTCCGCACCAGTTGCAGGGGTCAGGAGCTTTATTTTACAAATGGTCATCGCCAACAGCAACTATTTCCAATCCATTAACAAAAAATCCTTTTGTCATTTTAAATGATGATGCTGTTTTTTATTTAAAGGGAACAGATGCGATTGGTTGTACAGGTTTGGATACGGTTTTTGTGAAAGTTTTAAATGGTCCTGCTTATTATGTGCCAAATGCATTTACGCCAAATGGCGATGGTCAGAATGATATTTTTAGAGCAATACCAGTTGGCTTTGCAAACACTACTTATTTTAGGATCTTTAACCGAAATGGATTGTTGCTCTTTGAAACCAACCAGTATTTAAAAGGGTGGGATGGCACATTCAATGGAAAACCCCAGCCCGCAGGTGTTTACGTATGGATGGTGGCAGGAACTGATAAAGACTTTAAACGGGTTGAAGTAAAGGGGACAGTAAATTTGTTAAGATAAAAACAAGATAGATTAAGGTTTGTATTTTGCCTCTGCATATATTTTTTCATCATCAATATTCATCAGGCTGTCAGGCCTAATATCCGGATATTTTGCTGCAAATTGTTTAACGATCTGCCAGCCTGAAAATGAGCCAATGTTTCCAGGTGCATTCTCTCCAAGCTCTTGCGTTTTTGGTCCTTCGGTTACATAGCTTTTAATTAGATTATTATCTGCTGTCTGTAAAAAATTATTCTGTATAAACAAATCCCAAATGGCAGCTTCGTGCGTGTAAGACTCTTTCATTTGAGCAGGAGTATAACCTATAATTTTGTTTTCTTCTTTTTCTGGTAAAAACTTTTGAAGTAGATATAGCCTTTTTCCTTTCTCCACCATTTGTATCAACAACCTTTTGTCTTCCGTTTTTTCGGGATACATATCTTCCACTATGTTTTTTAAACAATTTACAGAAATATACTCCGGTGTAAAACGTGCAGTTACGTATTGAGGATAAGTTTCTTGCACCACTACCGTTTTGTACAACGGAAAATCTTTACCTAAATGAACATGCAGGCCTATGTAAAAAACTTCATCATCTAGTATATCTCCATAACCATCAGTTGGACCTAAATAGGTTATTATTTTTGTTGGAATTTTATAGGCCGGATAATAATATTTTACAAATTGCAAACCTCTTTTAATTTCATTTTCATAATGCGAAAAATCTTTAAAATATTTTTGAGAGGTATCGTAAATATTTCTGCTGTAAGCTATAAATTGTTTAATATATGCGGCTGTTGTATCTGCGGGCCATTTTGGATCAATGCCTAGAATAGTTCCCATAAAGTTTTCGCCAAAAGAGGGATATGCTGCAATTAGTTTATTTAATTGTGGCATAATATTAATGGTATCTAATGCAAAGAACTGTTGTTCAAAACGCCGTGTACTCAATTGAACTTTTACAGCCGATACATCAGGAGTTTTATCTTGGGTGTGGCACGAAAACAAGCCTACAATAATTATTAAACCAACTAACGAACGCATACTTTAGATATTTAACTTTACAGAATATAATACAAATCTAAACTTCCGGGCACAAATACAGCGCAATGAAAATTTTTTTAGCTCAACAGAATTATCATATTGGAAATATTGAAGCAAATACTGCTAAAATAATTGAGGCAATTATCCAGGCAAAAGAACAAAAAGGAGATATTATTCTTTTTAGTGAACTCTCAGTATGTGGTTATCCCCCAAGAGACTTTTTATATTTTAATGATTTTGTAGATAAGTGTTATGCTGCAGTTGATAAGATTAAATTGTATGCAGATGGGATTGCTGTTGTAGTTGGTGCGCCACATCGTAATGCTGTAAGAGAAGGTAAAGATTTATTTAATGCAGCTTATTTTTTAGCTGATAAAGAAATAAAACAGGTTATTCATAAAACATGTTTGCCTACTTATGATGTATTTGATGAAGATCGTTATTTTGAACCGGGAACGGAGTGGAATGTGGTTGAATACAAGAGCAGAAAATTTGCAGTAACTATTTGTGAAGACATCTGGAACCTGGGAGATAATCCGCTATATAACAATTGCCCCATGGATTATCTTATTCAGCAAGGTCCGGATGTAATTCTAAATATGTCTGCCTCGCCCTTTGATTATACGCATGACGAAGATCGGCACGCAGCTATTAAAGCAAATGTTACGAAATATAAAATTCCACTTTTCTATGTAAATGCGGTGGGTAGCCAAACAGAAATTATTTTTGATGGTAACTCGCTGGCTTTTGATAAACATGCAAATCTTTGTGGCAAACTTGCTTCCTGTAAGGAAGATATGCAGTCGTTTCTTTTACATGATGATGGTACCATCGAAGGAGAAATTTTGCAGCAATCAACCCATGTACCTGATAGAGAATTAAAGCCTGCTACACTTACTGAATCGCTTAATATTCCATTGATTTATGATGCCCTTATTTTAGGCATAAGGGATTATTTTACAAAAATGAGTTTTGAAAAAGCAATACTCGGCAGCAGTGGCGGTATTGACAGTGCAGTAGTATTGGCCATTGCCTGCGACGCATTAGGAG
>JAYUZL010000215.1:0-46358 GCA_043751875.1 Ferruginibacter sp. | reverse complement strand
CAAAAATGTCCGTTTGTACTGATAAGAATGACGACCAGCGAAATAATGCCAAGCACAGCAGTAAAGGCAGTATTGCCTGTAACATTTGCAGAACCAGGTAACAAACCAAACAGGTTATTAATTAATATAAAAAAGAAAACGGTAAGCAGATAAGGCATATAACGAATCCATTTCTTACCCAGGTTTGGTTTTGCAACTTCATCTCTAACAAAAGTAATAACAGGCTCAATGGCATTTTGCCATCCTTTTGGTGCAGAAGTTACACCAATACCTCTTTTATATTTATTGGCTATTCCTTTCATTAAAAAGAAAAGCAACCCAAGTGCAATAAACATTTGCACCACATTTTTTGTAAGCGAAAAATCATACACTTTAGAACCATCTTCTGCTACAATTTCTTTTGTTTCGTTCAGTTTATAACCATTGTAGGTTTCTCCTCCCTCGTGGCCAAATTGCGACGAAGAAAAAACAGATGAACCCTTTGTAGGAGAATAAAGTATAACAGGTAATGGAATAGTAGCGTGAAAGTTGCCGGCAGTAAAAAAATGAAACTCATGTGCGTCCTTAATATGGTCCATTATAATTTTGGCAGGATCAAGTTTTTCTTCCTTGTGTTCGGTAGAACCTTCATGCAAAGTTTCCTGCGCATGAGCAACGTTTAAAAAAATACCAAAAAAAAGGCTGAAAGCCAATGCCGTGAACGATTTGATGCTCGTAGTTACCATATACATCCTCAATTTTGCCGCAAAGATAAGGGCAGAATGACTAAAACAGAAATTTTAAGGAGGAAAATGGGTGAAAGAAACAGCTTTTGCGTTAAGATGAAAGTTTGAAATTTTGTTTGTTTTATGGTGTTTAAAAAACAGTATGTCCCTTTAAACCTACATAAATACTTACTAAATTATTGTAATCATTAATTTTCCTGTAAGATTTGTTTATAAAATGTATAAGTGTTGCATTGCTTATTGCATTCAGGCATTTCAAAATTTAAAATAATAAGTAATATTTTTTAAAAGATGAAAGTTATAACCCGTGCAGTATGGATTTTATCTCTGGTGAGCCTTTTTACAGATACTGCAAGTGAAATGCTGTACCCGATAATGCAGTTGTATTTAAAAAGCATCGGTTTCTCTATTCTGTTTATTGGCATATTTGAGGGTGTTACAGAAGCAACGGCAGGATTAAGCAAAGGTTACTTTAGTAAATTATCTGGCACTGCAGGCAGAAGAATGCCCTTTGTTTAGTGGGGTTATGCATTAAGTGCATTATCGAAACCAATGATGGCATTTTTAATAGCACCTTTGTGGGTGTTTTTTGTAAGAACGGTTGATAGGGTTGGAAAAGGGTTTGAGAACAGGTGCAAGAGATGCAGTATTATCTGACGAATCAACCGCAGCAACGAAAGGAAAAATTTTCGGATTTCACCGATCGATGGATACTTTGGGAACGGTGCTGGGACCGTTTTTTACGCTGATTTATTTACAGTGGCACCCCCAAGATTATAAAACCCTTTTCTTGATTGCATTCATTCCCGGACTTGTAGCAGTTTTGTGTTCTCTACTATTAAAAGATAGACGATAGTAAAATCTGCTAAACCTAAACCTTCCTTTTTTTTTAGGTTAATGGAAACAAAGCCCGGTATTATACCGAAAGCTTGTTGCGGGCTTATTGATTTTTACTTTGTTTAACAGCTCCGATATTTTTTTATTACTAAAAGCAAAGCAGGCCGGGCTTAATGATAGTAACATTATTACCATTTATATTTTTTACAATTTGGTATATGCCATCTCTGCATTTCCGCTTGGTATTTTGGCTGATAAAAGAGGATTGAAAAAAATATTTATTACCGGTATTTTTGCTTTTTGCAATAGTCTATGCAGGTATGGATTATGCAACTTTGCCAATGCACTTTTACGGATTATTTTTTTGTATGGATCATATGCGGCGGCTACAGAAGGAATTTCCAAGGCACGGATCAGTAACATTTCTGCAAAGGAAGATACGGCAATTGCGATTGGAACTTACTCTGCTTTTCAAAGTATATGCACGATGCTTGCAAGTAGTTTGGCAGGTGTTATCTGGTTTCAGTTTGGCAGTAAAACGACATTTTTAATTTCGGCAGTGATGGCTTTTGCAGTAGTTATTTATATTGGCGTTTATGCAAAAGAAAAAGTTGCGGTAAAAGACATTGCACAATAAAGGTGTAAAAAGATTGAAGGGTATAGCCCTGACAAAAGTTGAGGTAAAGCGTTCGGCTGACCGCCAAAAAAATATTTTTACATTACACCAGTACTGCCTGTTTTTCAAACTGCATTTTATGCAGCTGATAATAATGCCCTTGCTTTTCCATCAACTCGGCGTGGCTGCCGATTTCCTTTACAACGCCGGCATCCAACACCAATATTTTATCTGCCTTGCGAATGGTACTTAACCGGTGTGCAATAACAATAGAAGTACGCCCTGCAATCAATTTATCGATGGCATGTTGTATCAGCGCTTCGCTTTCAGAATCTACCGAAGAAGTGGCTTCATCTAAAATAAGAATTGCAGGATTATACAACAATGCACGCACAAAAGAAAGCAACTGACGTTGCCCGAGAGACAGTGTGGCACCACGTTCCATTACATTATAATCGTAACCACCAGGGAGCCTTTCTATAAATTCGTGCATGCCAATTAATTTTGCAGCCTGTATAACTTCTTCTCTTTTTATATCGGAATTGCGAAGCGTTACATTATCCAATATACTGCCGCTAAATAAAAAAACATCTTGTAATACAATACCAATTTTGCTGCGGAGAAAATCTAAATCATACTCTTCAATATTGGTATCATCAATTTTAATACTTCCTTTTTGTATTTGATATAACCTGTTTATTAAACTGATGATGGAAGTTTTTCCACTGCCTGTATGCCCAACAATAGCAAGAGTTTCGCCTGCTTTAATTGTAAAATTTATATCTTTTAAAACATATCGATCTTTTATATACGAAAACCATACATGATCAAAATTTATATCACCTTTAATGTTTGCAGGAATGTATTTTGCTGACCTGTCAGACACATCTTCATTATCTAAAATTTTAAACACCCGCTCGCTTGCAATTACACCCATTTGTAAAACGTTAAACTTATCCGCAATTACCCTAAGTGGACGAAACAGTAAATTTAAACACAAAATAAAAGAGGTAATAATACCACCTGCCTGCGCCGCTTTTTCTGTTGATATGCCCGCCTGCGTACCCGCCCACCAAACCAATAAACCAATCGATAAAGCCGAGACCAACTCAACCACAGGAAAGAAAACAGAATAAGCAAAAATGGAACGCACATTTGCGAGGAGGTGTTCTTTATTAATGTCATTAAATTTTTGTTGCTCTCTTTTTTCTGCAGCAAATGCCTGCACAATTCCCATACCTGTAATGTGCTCCTGCACAAATGCATTTAATGCTGCCACTGCATTGCGAACTTTTATAAACGATTTGTTTACACTTTCTTTAAAATAATACGTGGCAATAATAAGTACAGGAAAAGGTGCAAGACAAACAAGCGTAAGTCGCCAGTCTGCAATAAACATATAAGTAAGAATAGAAATAATAGATAACATATCTGCGATAATAGGAATCAAACCATCACTAAAAATATCGTTTACAGATTCTATATCATTGATGGTTCTTGTAGTAAGTGTTCCTATAGGCGTTTTATCAAACTGTGAAAGATTTAGATGTACAATTTTATTATAAGTTGTAATACGCAGGTCTTTTACAACGCTTTGCCCTAGTGATGCCGTCGTAAAAGTGAAGAAAAATCTGCATGTGGTTTCAATCAATAAAAGTGCGATTTGTATAATGGTAATTTCTATAATAAAGCCACCGGGGCCGTTCATAAACTGCCCAACCGTGCTGTTTTTGATACCACTGTTTATAGTAAATTGTATAAGCAATGGCCGTATAGGCGCAATTATTGCAAGAAATAAAGCAAGAAAAATAGAGAGATAAAACTTCTTTTTGTAAGGTGCGGCAAAAGTGAAAACCCTTTTTAGCACCGAAACATCCATCTTTTTTTTTGGAGTTGACATTGGTATAAAGTTACGATATGAAGCGTTAAGAGTTGTGGGTTTGTCTTGTGTGTAACATGTAAATCCCCAAATAGCTTTGACTGTTTAAAAGATAACCTTAAAAAAATAGGCTTTGAAAGAGTTAAAATTTGATATTTAAGTTTGCAACAACAGCTTTATATCTTTTACCAAATCTCTTGTGCTAAATGGTTTTTTTACATACAATGCTGCACCCAGATCATACCCTTTTTTTATATCAGAATCTTTTGTTTTAGCACTCATAAAAATCACTTTGCTATTTTTTAAATTTTTAGTAGTTTTTATATACTTGCAAATATCATATCCATTTACATCAGGCATCATAATATCTAACAATACAATATCAGGAACAGATTTATTTAAAATTTCAATTGCTTCTTCTCCATTGCGTGCTACCATTACCTCATAGCCATTTTTTTTCATTAAGAATTCCAAGGACATTAATATGTATGGGTCATCATCAATTACCAAAACTTTATACACTTTCTTTATTTTTATTACTTAATTATTTGGAATTGTAAAGATAAACTTTGAACCATGTATACCATTACTTTCTACCCATATTTTCCCTTGATGCATTTCTATTATTTTTTTACTAATGGCTAAACCCAAGCCACTACCTTCAGGTTTTTTTAATGTTTGATTTTTTGCCTGAAAAAATTTATCAAATATCATTTTATGTAATTCGGGTGAAACGCCTACACCATTATCTTCAACCCACACTTGTAATTCATCATAATTGCTATGCACCGATATTTTTATTAGTCCTGCATTATCATCTGCAAATTTTATAGCATTCGATATTAAATTATATAAAACTTGTTGAATAAGGATTTCATCGCAACGCATTAAAAACATAGTATCAGGAATATTTTTTTTTACATTAATATTTTTTTCCTTTATCAAAATCTGTAACGATGATATTGCATTTGTAATAAGTGTATTAAGAATGACATCTTTAAAGTTTAATAATTGTTGTCCACTTTCATATCTTTCTAAATTTAAAACCTGCATTATTAAATGACTAAGCCGTTCTGTTTCTTTAATTACATTCCCCAGAAAAAGTTGTCGCTGTTCTTCAGGCATGTCAGTGTTGTCATGTACAATCTCTGTCATGGCACGTATAGATGTAATAGGAGTGCGTATTTCATGCGTAACAGTGTAAAGGAATTCATCCTTCATCGTATCCATTTCTTTAAGCAGTTCGTTTGCAACTGTTAACTGTTGGGTAGCTTTTTGCAGCTCAGCAGATTTCCTTTTTAATTCTTTGTTAACTTCTATCATTTGCTGTGACTCCCGCAAAATATTCAGTACTTCATCTATTTTTAATTCTTCTTCTTTTGTAATACTGCTTACCATTATTCTTGCAGAAGCGGAACCGATAACACCTGCAAGAATATTTTCTGTAAATATCACCAATCGGGGATCTACACGTTTTGTATCCAACGGGATTTTATTTCGAGTTGCATAACTTTTAAGAAGATTTTGTGCTCTTTCTTTTCCCAGAAAATTTTCTAACAAGCCACTTATATCAGGAAGGTATGCAGTGCCTTTCCAAATTGCCAATCCGTTTTGGTTTTCTGAATATTTAAAAATATCTACAAAAAGTTCGGCCTGGTAAATTTCCTGTGCATTTCTTTTTGAATAGAAGGAAATAGTTATAAAGGCAAATATATTTATCAGCAAACTCCAGAAAGCTCCATGTACAATAGAGTCCATTCCCTGTTGCCCCAAAAGTGAAAAAGGTTTTAGCCATTTTAATCCAAACAACCCATCTGTCATTATACTTTTACTTAAAATATCTGCACTCACAAGTGAGGGCACAACAAGCGTGAAAAACCAAATAGCAAAACCACTGCAAATACCGACAATAGCTCCATTTTTAGCAGCACCTTTCCAATAAATTCCGCCAATAGCTGCCGGTGCAAATTGTGCTACTGCTACAAAAGATACAAATCCAATAGAAACCAATGGCAAATTATGTGCAACGGTTCTATCATACAAATATGCTAGCAGTAAAATAATGATAATGCTTATTCTTCTTGTATTAATAATATTTTTTGTAAGTGTACCAGCAACGTTTGAATTAAATTTTTTGGCAGATAATAATACAGGTGTTACAATGTTATTACTGATCATAGTACTAAGTGCAATTGTTTCTACAATAATCATGCTTGTGGCAGCAGAAAAACCACCAATAAAAACCAATAAACTTAACCATGTTTGGTTAAATTTTAATGGCAAAGCAAGTACGTAAGTATCTGCATTAATACCGGTTCCCTCAAAAATAATATTACCCCCAAAAGCAAGTGGTAACACAAAAATATTTATAAGAAATAAATACAGCGGAAAAAGCCAGCTTGCTTTACCAATGTGTTTTTCCTGCATGTTTTCTACTACACTAACCTGAAACTGCCTGGGTAAAAAAACAACTGCCAGCATAGATATTAGAAGTAAACCAAACCAAGTAGCATAAGATGTTTTGTTTTCTAATGTAAATAATTGGTTTAATATGGGATGTGCTGCAGCACGTTTAAAAATATCGCCAAATCCATTAAAAATTCCAAATACTACAAATAAACCAACAGACAAGAATGCCACTAACTTTATAATAGATTCAAATGCTACTGCAGCCACCAGCCCTTCGTGTTTTTCCGAAGAATCTACAGATCTTGTTCCGAATAAAATAATAAAAAATGCCAGGATAATTGTTATAAAAAAAATATGATCCTTAAAAATATTAACAGAGCTACTTTGAAACTCAGGCGTATTTGTAAGAATATGAAAACTTGCAGATAAGGCTTTTAATTGTAATGAAATGTATGGAATAATACCTGTTACGCAAAGTACTGTTACAATAATAGCAATAGAAAAATTTTTGCCATACCGTGTACTTATCAAATCTGCAATGCTGCTTATGCGTTGGGTTTTTGCGATACGAATAATTTTGCGAAGAACAGGCCAGAATAATGCTGCTGCAATGGTAGGTCCAAGATAGACTGCTAAAAATTCTACACCACCCGTTGCGGCTCTGCCTACACTTCCATAATAAGTCCATGCAGTGCAGTATACAGTTAGCGAAAGTGAATAAACATATCCATTATTGATAATACTTTTTTGTTTTCTTTGTCTCTTTTCTGCATAGTATGCCACGCCAAATAAAATACATAGATAAAGTAAAGCGGATGAAATGACGATAATATTATTCATCTTTTGTTGTATTTTTTTTATCTGCAAGGCGCTTTATAATTACAACAATTATCAACCATACAAAAAATATATAAAGATATAAAATGGGAATTCCCATTAGTAAAATGGGTTTGTTTACAATGGCAATTAAAGGATAAGTTAGCAATAGGATTATCAGTAATGCAAATAAAATTAATTTCTCATTCCGTATTTTTTGATTCATAATTATTGTAGGATTTCTAAAAAATAAAAAAGGATAACAGAGAAATGTATCTAGCAAATCTATGTTATCCTTCCAGAAATGATGTCGGTAATATCAATTACGCTTCATTTTAATCTTCTGTACTATCGTACTGGTTTTGCAATGCATATACTCCAAAGATTACCAGCCCGCCAACAATGATTGGTGTCAGGACAAAAGCATATATAATTGCGGGTATTAAATCTTCCGGTTTATCGCTGCTAAACTTTGGAATGGCCTGTGTAATGATGAGGATATAACCTGCGTATAAACCGAGCGCTATCCATAAAAGACCGGCATATTTTTTTATTAAATTCATAATATTATTTTTAAAAATTAAATAATTATTCAGTTACATTTTTATCTTTTTTGTTAATATACAAAGCACCAATTACAAAACAAACCCCGGCTATAATAATCGGATACCACAATCCTTCAAGGTACGGTTTATCATAGGGAATTGCTGTTGCAGCTTTGGTTGCAACTTCATTTGCCTGCGTAGCTTTTGTAGATAAAAACAAAGCAATAGTTGGCAACAACCCACCAAAAATACCATTGCCAATATGATAAGGTAAGCTCATAGATGTGTATCTAATTCTAATCGGGAACATTTCAACAAGAAAGGCAGCTATGGGACCGTACACCATTGTTACAAATACAACCTGTATAAAAACAAGCCATACCAAACTCCAGAAAGAACTGTTATCTAAATTTGTATTTTTTGTTATAACAACATCTTTTTTAGCATCCGCTTTTGTTATGTCAGCATGTATATTTTCCTTTTTTGTTTCGGTATATTTTGTACCTCCTTCAAATTCTTTATCGGTAATAGTTGTACGAATACTATCGCCCAAATGTTTTGCATCAGCAGTTACTTTCACTTCTACTTTTCTATTAGCTACAATTTCAGTTTTCACTTTTACACTTCCGGCATCGTACATTTTGCTGTAAATAGTACGGTAACTTACAATTGCGATCAGCATACCAATAAGCATTATCCATTTTCGCCCAATCTTATCAGACAATGCACCAAACACAATAAACAAAGGTGTTCCCATAGCTAGTGCAATCATTAAAATATTACTTGCCTGTGTAATATCAACGGATAAAGTTGTTTGTATAAAATTGAGTGCATAAAACTGACCTGTGTACCAAACTACTCCCTGGCCCATGGTTGCACCAAATAATGCAAGCAGCACAAATTTAAAATTGAGTTTGTTGCCAAAACTTTCTTTTAATGGATTCTTAGTAGTTTTTCCTTCATCTTTTGCCTTTTGAAATAAAGGCGATTCTTTCATCCGCATTCTTATCACTATAGAAATTCCCACCATAATAATTGAGATCCAAAATGGTACTCTCCAACCCCAGTCTGCAAAAGCTTCTTTGCTCATTGCTGCTTTAGTAGTAACGATTACAAGCAATGATAAAAACAAACCAACTGTTGCGGTTGTCTGTATCCAGCTTGTCCAAAAACCACGCTGGTGATCAGGAGAATGTTCTGCTACATACGTGGCTGCACCGCCATATTCGCCACCAAGCGCAAGCCCTTGCAATAATCTTAACATCAATACAAGTATGGGTGCCAAATAACCTATACTTTCATAGGAAGGAATACAACCTATTAAAAAAGTAGAAATTCCCATTAGTACAAGTGTAACCAGAAAAGTATATTTTCTTCCAATAATATCTCCAAGCCTTCCGAAAAATAATGCTCCAAATGGGCGCACTACAAAACCTGCCGCAAAAGTTGCAAGGGTAGAAAGTAATGCTACTGTAGGATTTCCTGTAGGAAAAAACTTTGTTGCAATAATGGTAGCCAGACTTCCAAAAATATAAAAGTCGTACCATTCTATAAGAGTACCCAAAGAGGATGCAGCTATAACGCCCGTAATCCCTTTTTTTGATGTTAAATTATTCATGCTATATATAAGTTTTGGTTGGTTTAAAAATTAAATACTGTCGAAAAAGTAAAACGAACATTGGTAATATTATCTGTAGCGCCGTTTACTCTTCCATCATTTTTTCTTAGACCATATTTTGCCTGAGTAATTTCTAATTCGTTTCTGAAACTAAATTTACCTGATATAAAATCTATTCTCGGAGATATTCTCAATAAATCTTTTATACCTCTTCCGCTTATGCCTATTGCCCTTCCATAAGCCGCGGTAGCATTACTATCAGCACCATTATTTTTACTGTAGCCAACAAACAAACCCGGTACTACTTTTTTACCCATACCATATACATCAACCCAGGCAGCAGTTGTTTTTGCAGGTTTGTAAGTTTCTATTGCATTTGCATTTGGTTTATAGCCATAATATCCACCCATCATTACAAACTCATTTACATTTTGTCCAAAAACCAATTGCGTTTTTACTGCAATTTTTTTCGCTGTATATTTTGCATAAGCCATTGCAGTAATTGATGATACTGTTGCTTCGCTCGTTAAGATATTTGGTGCAACACCATATTTTACATAAGGTTTTAATAAACCATAATCTGCCTGTGCACCCAATAAAATTTTATCTGTTTTATATTGCAGGTGTAAATTAAATTGTGGCAAAGCTGCATTTAAAGAGGAAGCATTTGCACCATCTGCAATATTCACATTTGTTACAGCAAACTCTCGAGGCTTGTATGCAGTTAAGGATAAACTTGTTTTAGTATCAAACTTAGCAGTAAATTTTACTTGACCTGCCCACCCGAACGGCGCAATAGGTATACCAGTATTAAAATTTACAACGCCAGGAAAACACTCAGGTATAAAAAGCGGATACCATGTTTGTCCAAATGTTAGTGCAGTTTTTTTCCAATCCAATTTTACAAATGCATGTCTCAGTCTCAGTGAACCAATATTTGCATCAGCCTGTCCAAAAAAGTCACTCTCAATTTTAGCTGTTGTTTTTGCTTTAAATGCGTCAGGACCTGTTATATTTAAACCTACACGAGTTAAAATCCCCAGAATATTTAATTGCGATTTTTTGTTGTAATCCGATCCGTCACTTACAATATCTTTATCTTTTGGAAATAAAACCAACTGGCCTTCTCTAACAAATACATTTTGTCGAGAATCAAAATTGACATCGTTTCTGATAAACCCATAAATACTGACACCAATGACAGGTGGGGCTACTGACGGCTTTACTGCTGTAGGGGCACCTTGAATGTTTGCACTTGGTACAGTTTGTGCATAGGACGTTAATAAAAATAAATTAAATGCAATGAAGCTGAAAAATAATTTTTTGTACATACAAATCGTTTTTTGGTAAAAAATAAATCCGATGGCAATGTATGTGTCTGTGTAAACTAAATACAATCGTATCTATATTACTGCTAAAAGGTATAGTTTTGAGGTCATTATTTTTTAAATCTTTCCCACCGTATCACCATAAATTTATCACCAAGTTCAGTAACCATACAACCAGCACTCGCAAGAGATGTTTTTTCTTTAAAGAAATCGAGTAGTTCTATATGGTTCAGCACTTTGTATGTGGGTCGGTATTCATTATTTTCAGGTGCTTTTACACCGTATTTTTTTACCCAGTTTATTACAGATACGTGGCTTATTCCAAGTATGCGTTCTATTTCCCGGTAGGTTACTCCTTCTATGTATAGTTGCAAGGCTTTTATAACATAATACGAATCTATATTTTTGCCTTCTTTCAAAACTGTAAAAGAATAACTACAACTCTTGCACCTAAAGCGTTGCCTATCCTTAACTATACCGCTTTTTATCACATTTTTATTCTTGCATTTTGGGCATGCTATTTCTTTCATTTGTGTAAGTTATAAAAGTGTATATATTAAATTAGCATAAATATATTAAATTAGCAAAGTTTAATTTTAGTCTTGGTTAGTTGTTTTACTTTTATATCCTAAACTAAGATCATTTATGAGTTACCCATATCAAATAAATTCTTTAGAGCAATATCAGAGCGATTATAAAAAAAGTGTAGATGATCCCGAAGAATTTTGGGGTGCTGTGGCAGAAGATTTTCTATGGAAAAAAAAATGGGATAAAGTTTTAAAATGGAATTTTACAGAACCTAAAGTTGAATGGTTTGCCGGAGGGAAATTAAACATTACAGAGAATTGTATTGACAGACATTTAGAAAAACAAGGCGATAAACCTGCTATAATTTGGGAACCCAACAACCCTGATGAACGCACGAGAACTGTTACATATGCCCGCTTACATAAAAGAGTTTGTCAGGTGGCACAAATGCTAAAAAACAATGGTGTAAAAAAAGGTGATCGTGTGTGTGTATACATGGGTATGGTGCCTGAGCTTGCGTATGCGGTGCTTGGTTGTGCTAGAATTGGTGCTATACATTCTGTAATTTTTGGTGGTTTTAGTGCACAAAGCATTGCTGATAGATTGGAAGATGCCAATGCTGAATTTATTATTACTTGCGATGGCTCTTACCGAGGTGATAAAATAATTCCACTAAAAGCAGTGATTGATGATGCGTTGATTGGAAATAAAACAGTAAAAAAAGTGATTGTTTATACGAGAACAAGAACACCGGTGAGTATGATAAAGGGAAGAGACATTTGGTGGGAAGATGAAATGGAACATGCAGAAGGGCAAATAGAAAATAATGGCGTTGTACATTTTGAGGCAGAAGTAATGGATGCAGAAGACCCCTTGTTCATTTTATATACATCCGGCAGTACCGGCAAACCAAAAGGTGTGGTGCATAGTGTTGCAGGATACATGGTTTGGACGACTTATACTTTTGTAAACATGTTTCAATACAACAAAGGAGATGTGCATTTTTGTACAGCAGATATTGGCTGGATAACCGGGCATAGTTACATTGTATACGGACCCTTGTCTGCAGGTGCTACCAGCCTTATGTTTGAAGGTATTCCTACATGGCCCGATGCCGGCAGATTTTGGAATATTATTGAAAAGCACAAAGTAAATATTTTATACACTGCACCAACTGCATTAAGAAGTTTAATGAGTTTTGGAGATGCTCCTTTAGCCGGCAAAGATTTTTCTTCCTTAAAGGTGTTAGGCACTGTTGGCGAACCAATAAATGAAGAAGCCTGGCATTGGTATGATGAAAATATTGGTAAGAAAAACTGCCCGATAGTGGATACCTGGTGGCAGACAGAAACAAGTGGTACACTTATTACAAACCTAGCCGGTATAACGCCTGCCAAACCTGGCTGGGCAACGCTGCCCCTGCCAGGTGTACAACCAATAATTGTAGATGAAAAAGGCAAAGAAGTAACAGAAAAAGATGAACATGGAATGATAAAGGGAAACCTTTGTATTAAAGCACCATGGCCGGGTATTTTAAGAACTACTTATGGCGACCACGAAAGATGCAGGGTAAATTATTTTGCTACCTATCCTAACCTTTATTTTACAGGCGATGGTGCCATAAAAGATGAAAATGGAAATTATAGAATTACCGGAAGAGTAGATGATGTATTAAATATTAGTGGTCACCGAATTGGAACTGCCGAAGTTGAGAATGCTATTAACATGCATTCGGGTGTAGTAGAAAGCGCTGTTGTTGGATATCCGCACGATATTAAAGGACAGGGGATTTATGCCTATGTAATTTATAATGGCCAGCATGGAGATGAAAATCAACGTCGTCAGGATATAAGTTTGACTGTTGCAAAAATAATTGGCGCCATTGCAAAACCCGATAAAATACAGTTTGTAAGTGGTCTTCCAAAAACCCGCAGTGGAAAAATTATGCGCCGCATTTTGAGAAAGATAGCCGAAGGTGAAACAGGAAATTTAGGAGATACCACTACCCTACTTGACCCTGATGTTGTAAATGAAATAAGAGATGGAAAGCTGTAGAAATAAAATAATCCAACTTTTATTTTGAAATTGTTCAACAAACAATACTCTATCTACAATGTTTACATAAAAAATTATTGTACAACCTTATTTGCACAACTGCTGCTGGCAAACGCTTCAGGCTTGGCTTTGAAAGCAAAGCCCATTCCTTGTATATAACCCATGGCTTCTTTTAAAGCATCATTGCTTTTAAAGTTTGGATTCGTATTTATATCTGCATGCACTTCCATATCCACACCGTACATGGTAAAAATATTACACAATGCATAGGCTATTTCAATGCTTTTTGCCACTTCCAGTAACATCCTTTCTTTTATACTCATTTTCTGCCGTGTTACTTCGTTGTGTATATACATAAATCCACCCTTGCCTTTTCTTACAAATACAATTACGGTTGCAAATTCAGTTTCCTTGCCCCTTATACCTTTTTCTGTAAAAGCTTTAACCTGGCTGTCAGTACCAATACAAACTTTTAATTCATTGCCATTTTCTTTTTCTCTCAGCACCGTCTGTCTTACTTCATCTTCAATTGAACCATCAATCAACTGACCGCTTAATTTTCTCCACTGTTTCTGCTGTTCCATTTGATATGTTTTTAATTTTTATGGTCCAGTAATTTAATTAATTAAAACGGTGTTATTGAATAGTAACATTTTATTAATAGATGATTTCCACATTACATAAATGATTGTGGAGAAAATTTGAGTTGAACAAATACGAATGAGGCTTCATTATTGCGCCGTAGCATTTTATTATTTGTCTTATAAAAGATTTATCAAAAAATTATTTGCACAATTTCTTTTTTTAATCATCTGCATCTTTTTTATTTTCAAGTCTTATAAATGCAGCACGTTTGGGTCCCGGGAAAGGAATTTTTTCTCCCTTAACTGCTACCCAAATTATTTCATTTAATTCTAGATCAGGTGCGGCATCTTCTACTGCTAAATTAAATTCTTCTGACCGGCGTTGCCATTTATTTTCAGCAATATTTTTTTCATTTAAATTTATCAATGGTGCAACTGCAACATAATCTGAAGCCAATGATTGGTTTGCAAAACAACGCCACATAGGCATTGCTGCAGCATCGTATTGTGTCATTGGAGGCATACCTAAAATTAATTCAATCGTTCTCAACACAGACGAAGTTGAATACATGGTATGATCAACAAAGTTTCTTTTTACAAATCCTCCTGCAACATAAGCAGGGCTGCGGTGTGCGTCCACATGGTCGGCGCCGTTTTGTGCATCATCTTCCAAAATAAAAATGGCTGTTTCATTCCATATGGGTGATTTTCTTAGGTATTCAATAAACAGTCCAACGGCAAAATCATTATCGGCAACATATGCATTGGGCGATGGTCTTCCTTTTCGCAATCCTTCTGTGTGATCATTGCCAAAGCGAACTGTATTTAATTGAGGCACGGCATTAATTACCATTAACGAATCAAAATCTCTTTTCCATTGCGTAAATCTTGTGGTGTCTTTTACACTCATATTATAACCTGTATAATATTTACACAAGTTATTTTTTAGTGAAGGAATATTGGCTTTCCCATCATCTGCAAACTCTCCGTAAGTTCTGTAACTAACGTTATTTCTTTTGCACTGGTCCCATATAAAACCATCCTTATTATTTGCGACAGCACGGTTACCTTCTGCATCGTATCTTCCACCTCTGGCACCATAATTTGTTGGCCATGTTTTTTCTAAATAATCAGTGGCATATGCACCCATACTCCAGTTGTGTCCATCGGAACTTACTTCTGCATCTACATAAAAGTTATCCAGCAACACAAAATCATTTGCAAGATTGTGCTGGTTGGGTGTAACATTTCTGCCAAACAAAACCAGGCTTGTATCGCCATTTCCTTTTGGCATATCTCCCAGTACCTGGTCATAAGTTCTGTTTTCTTTAATTACATAAAATACATATTTTATGGGTGATTTTTCACCCACTTTTCGGGGAACAGGGTTACCCATAAGGCCTTCAACATTTAATTCTTTTTCTTTCGTGTAAGGCGTATTTGCATAAACAACTTTTGAAAATATTCCTAACTGCTTATTTGAAGGAACCGGAATAATACTTAATGAACCTTTAAAAAGTCCGGCAATGTACTGAACACCCATTGGCCTGGAAGTATCTCCCTGCCGGTATATTACTGCCTCTTTGCTTCTATAAGGGTTGGGGCCGTAGGGGTTTGCTGATGAGGTAAATCCTTTACCATTTGATACAAATATTTTTTTACCAATAACTTTTACATTTGTTGGATACCAGCCTACGGGTATAAATCCTTTCGTTTTACTTTCCCCGGTTTTGCTTACATCAAAAACAGCTAAACAGTTGTTATCAGCATTGGCAATATAAAGCGTTTTTTCATCTGCACTTAGTGCCAAACCATTGGTAGTACTGCCGCTTGGCGCATTTGGGTATAGCGCAGTATTCAAAGTTTCTATTACTTTTTTTGTTGCAAGGTCAATGATGGAAACGCTGTTGTCATTTGCATTTGCAACAAATAAATGGGTATTTTTTTTATTAATAATAATTTCATTGGGGTTATCTCCCACAGCAATTGATTCTTTTATAGACAGCGATTTTGTATCAAACAAAATAATTTTATCGGCACCCCAGCAACTGATGTACAAAGTTTCTTTATCTTTTGAAAGAAGGCAGGTGTAAGCTTCCCCATCCAGTTTTATTTTTGGTAAAACCTTTTTTGTTTTTAGATCAACAATGTAAAGCGAATTATTTTCTTTGGTAACAACATACATTCTTTGTCCAGCATCATCCACTTCAATACCCGCAGGAGAAATAAGATCTTTCATTTTTTTGCCAAGCAAAAAACTGTCTGCCAGTATCAGTTTGTTTTGTACGATGTTGTATTGTAAAATCCAGTTGTCATTTCCACCACTTGCATATAATTTTTTTTCATCAGCAGAAAATTTTAATCCGTACCATGATTTTGCGATCACGATATTATCCAGTTCCTTTTCCGTTTTGGCATCAAATAACTGTATGGTTTGTGTGCTTTGACCATTATTGGTTACGGCAAAATATTTTTCTGTTTTACTTACAGCAATATTCAGTGGCAGATCTCCTAACGGCATTGTCCTACCTGCAGCAGAGATACTCCACCCATTTGGTAATGTGTTTTTTTTATTTGTTAACTGTTGTAAAGTCTGGCTAAATACGTTTAACGAAAGCAAAACGAAAAAAAGAAAATATAGTTTTTTCATACATCAAATTTAAAAAAGAAATTTAGAGTATGCTACACAGATAAATAATTTAAGAAGTTTTATTTTCTATAATTTGTAATACAAAAAAACAACTATTTTAATACCACCGGAATGTAAATATTAAAAGTTGACCCCTGATCCTGCTGGCTTCTGGCGGTAATAATACCATTGTGATTTTGAACTATTTTTTTAACGATGGCAAGCCCAATACCGGTGCCGGGATAAATTTCTTTTACATGAAGCTTTTGAAAAACTTCAAAAATTTTGTCCTTATACTTAGGGTTGAAACCTATTCCATTATCACTTACAGTTATTCTACAATAATCTCTGTTTTTTAAAAGTTTAACCGAAGTTAGTTCTGCAATTTCTTCTGCAAATGAGGAGGAGGGCCCTTTTAGGGCAGTTATTTTAATGTGTGGCGCAACATCTTCTTTTGCAAATTTAATTGCATTGGTAAGCAGGTTGTTCATTACCTGCCTTATCTGAAAAGGAAGTACTTCTGCATCGCAAAGTTCATCTGTTTCTATAACTGCCTTTTTCTCCTTTATAAGCTCTGAAAGTTCTTCACTTACTTCACCTACAATTAAATTAAGATCAGTATTTACAAATTTTCTGTCTGCTACATTTGTGCGAGAGTAAGTGAGCAAATCCTCAATAAGGGTCTGCATACGGTTGGCAGATTGCTGCATTCTGTCAAAATAGCCTTTTCCTTTCGGTGATAATAATTCAGCTTCTTTTTCTAAAATCAGCGATGCAAATGTTTGGATTTTACGGAGGGGCTCCTGCAGATCATGGCTCGAAATATAGTTGAACGCCAGCAAATCTCTGTTAGCAACAATTAATTCTGCCGCACGCTTTTCTTTTTCTTCGTTTTGAAATTTCAGCATTGCATTTGCAGCACTTAATTCTATGGTGCGCTGGTGTACTTTTTCTTCCAGCTCTTTTGAGTGGGTTTGTTCGGTTTGCAGGTTTTTATTTCGGGCAATAATCTGTTCGGTTACTTCGTAACCAAAAACAAGAATTCCATCAATCTTTTTATCCTCTTTGTATATTGGCTGATAACTAAAATTAAAATAATTCAACTGTGGTGCTAATCCTTCATCTCTGGCAAAAGTGATAGGTATATCAATACCAACAAAGGGCTCACCGGTTTCATAAACCTTGTTTAAGATAAGATCAAAACCCTGCCCTACCAATTCAGGTAAAGCATCTAAAATTGCTTTACCCTGTATTCTACGTTTACCAAACAAAGCCTGGTATCTTTCATTTACAAGATCATATATATGGGTAGGTCCTATAAGTGTGCATATAAATGCAGGAGCATTAAGCAGAAGATCTTGTACCATGGTAGCCTGAGCTTCCATCTTCTTTCTGGCTAAAACAACATCCGTAATATCATTTGTAATACAAATAATACCTGTAATGGTTGCATCTTCATCAAACATTGGCTGGTAAACCAGGTTATAATATCCTTTCTCATTCCTATCAGCGGAGGAGTTATTATATTCCAATTCTTTGATATTATAAGGCAGTCCGGATTTTAAAACCTTACACAATATCGGCTCAGCAATACTTTGAGTTTCAGGCATTATTTCAAACAGGTTTTTTCCTACAAAATCTTTTTCAGACATGCCAACAACTTGTAAAAAAGCTTCGTTTGCCATTTCTACATGAAAATTTATTCCCCTAAAAATACTTACACCAACGGAAACCTGTAACAGTATATTTTTAAACCTACCTAAAAATTCATCATCTTTTAACCTGTATTTTTTTTGCTCCGTAACATCTTCAATGGCAAGTAAAATAAATTTTTCAGCACCTACTTCGCTTATTACCTCCCGGGCATTTAACAACAGTATTTTTTTACCAACCAATGGAAAATTGTGTACAACTTCAAAATCTACAAAAGTTTTATTTTCTTCTACAATACCACTTAACAATGTTCTTAATGCAGGAATATTCCAATGCTTATCTGCCAGATCGTAAATTAAAGTGCCTTCTGTATCTTTTTTCTGTATATGAAAAGTACTGTAAAATGACTTATTTGCACTGCGTATTCTCAGGTTTTTATCAAGCACTAAAATCGGTTCCCTGATAGTTGCTACTATAGATTCTGCATATCTCCTTGCAGTTGTTATTTGCTCGTTAAGGCTTATTAATTCCTGGTTTACTACGGTAAGTTCTTCGTTAGAACTTTGCAGTTCTTCTTTACTCGTTTCGAGCTCTTCATTTAAACTTTGCAACTCTTCGCTGCCACTCAGCAATTCTTCATTGGCACTCTGCAGTTCTTCATTGGCGGCTTCCTGGTCTTCGGTAATACTGCGCATATCTTCTCTTGTTTGCACAAGTTCCCTTTCAATTTGCTTTATGTAAAGTTCTTTTTCTTCGCTTAATAATGCAGACTTTGCGTTTCCATTTGCCTTTTCAGGTCTTGATATATGTATGGTTTGATTGTCGTGAAAAAGTATTAAATAATGAGGCTCTAACAGATTTGGAATTGGCATTGCTTCAATATCTACAAACCGCTTGATATTATCTGTATTTAAAACTATGTTTTCTTTTAAAACTGTTGAATTAAGTTTCTTTGCCTTGTGCACAATATTACGAAGTTCAAAAGCCAAACCACTGCGTGCCATCTTTAATAAGTTGTGACTTGGCTTACCTGCTGCCTGCTCTAAATATAAATTTGTATTCCCTCTAAAATGTACGATATCCATAGCATCATTTACAACTACACCTGCGGGCGTATATTTACTGAGAATTATCTCATCAGCCGTTTTTTGAAAGTCAGTTTGCATTGGTTCACTTTTAGGATAAGCTGACTTATCCTGAACACTTTTTTCACTGCGGGGACCGGCGACAAGCATAAATTTTGAGGGCGTATCTTTCCTTATAAATAATTTATCATTCTTTACTATTGATAAAAAAAGATCGGGCATACTGTTGCTGGTTTCTGATTTGCCCAATAATAAATAACCATGGGGGTTTAGTGCATAATGAAAAGTAGAAAATGCTTTTTTCTGCAAATATTGCTGCATATAAATCAACACATTTCTACAGCTAACAAAATCAATTTTACCAAAGGGCGGATCTTTTAGAAAATTATGTACAGCAAATACACACATATCCCTCAGCTCTTTGTTTATGCGGAAACCAATATCTGTTTTTGTAAAAAATTCTTTCAGTCTTTCTTCACTTACTTTTTCTAATTCGCTTTTTGTATAAATGCCGGTTCTTGCCTTAGTAATTGCAGGCACACTGATATCAGTTGCAAAAATCTGTACCCTTTCATGACTGTCACCTAAAAATTCTTTTAAACAAATGGCTATTGAATAAGCCTCCTCACCCGTACTGCAGCCTGCAACCCATACTCTTATTGGGGTGTTTTTATCCTTATTTTTTATAATGGACGGAAATATCGTTGCACATAGATCATCAAAAACTTTACGCTCTCTAAAAAATGATGTAACGGGTATCAACAGATCCTGATATAATGCATCCTGTTCTGCCTTGTGCAACCGGGCATATGAAAGATATTCTTTAATATTATCCTTTTTAGTTATTGCCATTCTACGCAATATTCTTCTTCGTACGGTTGTTTGTTTATAGTAAGTAAAGTCTGTTCCTTTTCGTAACCGAAGCAAGGTTAAAATCTGTTTGTAAGTATCTTCTTCCTTCTTGGGTAAATTATCAAGATCGTCTTCATTTAATTTTATTTTTTCTATTAATTCTTTTATTTTTCTGGGAATCTCATCCGGTGGCAATATAAAATCTACTACATCGGCATATATAGCACTCTGTGGCATGCCGTCATATTCAGCAGAAGCATCCTGCGCAATCGTTATACCGCCGTTATCTTTAATAGCCTTAAGCCCAAGTGTACCGTCAGATGCTGTACCCGATAATATAACGCCTATTGCATGCGTTTGGTGAATTTCTGCAAGAGATGTAAAAAATAAATCGATTGGTAAATTAAGTTTGTTTTTACTTTTTTCCGGCCTTTGGCTGAGCTCCAGTTTACCATCATTTGCTATCAGCATTTTATTGCTGGGTATTATATAAATATGGTCAGGCAATACCTTTATGTTGTCAGATATTTCTCGTACAGGAATTTTTGTAACTTTTTGTAAAATTTCTGCAAGAAAACTTTCATGCCCGGGGTGAAGATGCTGAACCAAAACATAAGCCATACCTGAATTTTCAGGTATTGCTTTTATCAATTTTTTAAATGCATCCAGCCCGCCTGCTGAAGCACCGATACCAACTACAGGAAATTGATTTGCAGATTTAGTTAGCTTTTTATCAATGACGTTATCATCCTCCTTTTCATTCATCATTATTTATTTTCTACTGTAAGCACAAATTTTTCACCTGTAGGTATTTGTAAATTACCTTTTTTGACTAATTCAATTACGTTGGATATTAAAAGCTTTAAATGCGCAAACAAGTTGGGTTTCTTTATATACCACTGTGCACCATTTTCATACAGCGATTTTATGAGCTTGTCTTCCAGCGATGTTGAAATGATTACTATTGGTATATTTTTTAAGCGCTCAACTTCTTTGATTTCTGCCAGACATTCAGCACCGTTTTTACAGGGCATATTCATGTCTAAAAAAATAATATCAGGTAATTTTTTAGCGGCATTCAGCCATTTCATAGCAGCTTCACCGTCGTGCACAGAAACTAATTTTATTGGTAAATCAAGTTTTTCTATTGCATTTGCAAAAAACATGCAATCGTCCACATCGTCATCTGCCAACAATATCAGGTCTACATTTTGGGGGTTATCAGTTTTCATAAATTTATCTTGCTCACTTATAGAAATTTATCATCTTAAAACATGTTATTAAAAAATTTGCAAGCAATTAAAAAATTAAAGGAGAAACTCCCTTAGCGACAAGTTAGCCTTTATTAACTGACAATCATTATTAAACTTATATACTTTAGTCATATTGAGCAAAAAGCTAACCGCAGCCACTTATTGAAGAAAAAGGAGAGATTTGGAAAAAGATTTTCGGCAATATTAGATAGCTCAATTAATGAACAACTGCAGTTTATTGCTTACTTCTGCTGCTCTGTTCACAATCATTAAATGTGCACCATCTTTTATTACTTCGTTGCAGGTAATATATTTAAAAGGCAGAATTCTATCTGCATTGCCATGAATGTGAAAAAGATTTTGATGGATGGTTTTATTTTGCCAGCAGGCAATTTTTACAATGGCCCATTTTAAAAAAACGGGGTCTGTATCATGCAAAACAGCTGAGAGCATTTTTTTATCTTCCAAAGTTCGGTTGCTAAAAAACCAGTTTGTAAATACGTTTATCTTTATTAAAGCAGATGAAGGAATTATTTTAGCAATACCCAGTCTGCCGGCAAGCCTGAAATAAAAAGGAATTTCATTTTTATTTTTTGCAGATGATATCAAAATGATTTTTTCAGTAGCAATGTGTTTGGCAACTTCCACAGCCATCATTCCACCAAAAGAAAGCCCCACCAATATCGGGTGGACTGTAGTTATTTGTTGTGTTATTCGCAACGCATAGCTTTCAATATTTTCATTTTTAGCAGGTATAATCCATTTAATAAATATTACAACGCAATTACCAAAATCAATTTTATGAAATACCCGTTCATCTGCACCCAAGCCACTAAAAACGTAAACGGTTTTCATTTGTTATTTTTTATACAGCCGTTATTGACTCTGGATATTTTTGTTGTACGCTTTTAAAAATATAGCACCAAGGTTTTTATAAGGTGGTATATAATCGTCCCAGCTGTCTCTTACACTTTTACTAGGATCTTTAGAAAAAACAGCAGTAAGGTTTTGCCACATTTTTGGCCATGATAAATTATCGTTTGCGGCAAACACCTGGTTTATATAAGTAAGTATGGGACGGTTAATATCCCCGGTGCCAATTTCCTTTGTTGAAATAATATGCGCATCGGGGTTTATTTCTAAAATTTCATTTAAATTCTGGTAACCACCACAAGAACCCAATATTACAATTTTTGCATCACCGGGCATTCTGCTCATAGTACGATCCAGCCAATAACTATGGCCACGATGCACTATTACTGAGGGTTTTAGGTTTTGTTCTGCTAAATATTTTGAAAGGTGTATCTGTGCAGTATCATCTAAATTAGCGTCATTATCCAGTGGCTTATTTGCAAATACCATTACATTGCCTTTTAATGAAACAGCTTCCATCCATTCTTTATTTTCTGTTACTTTCCACTCTTTGTTTGAGAAAGAATTTCTAAACGAAGGGTAAAATAATTTACCGTCTTTATCGCCATAAAAAAATACCTGCTCTATAAGATTTTCCTTTTCATCTCTTATATATTTGTTGCTAACTTCATAAATAGGTGGTATACCAATTTGTGCAGAAAGATCCACCGTATTATCATTTAAAGAAAGAAAAATTGTTTTAAGCAACCCATAAATAACTTTTGCCTTTTTGTTATTCGTCGCAATGGCAGCCTCCTCATTTTTTGTTACATTTTGCAACATGGTTTGCTGCAGTTGCTTATTAGAAATACTGCTGTAACTATCCGCAACATCTACCGCATCTTCTAAGTTATTTTCCAGATGAGCCACAAAAGCCTGCATCAACTGTTCCGATCTTTCGGGTGGCATGGTTTTTAAAAAAGTATCCAACTGATTGTAATTGGCAGCCATTTTTATAAACTTTCTAAACTGGTTAAAATTTACAGAAAGCAACAGCGAATCTCCTTTGGGTTTGGGCCCCATTATCTGCAGCAATCTGCTAAAGCTGTGCTTGTAGCTGCTCGTATAAATTTCATTCTCACCCATTACCATCATATAATAAAGGTCGGGGGCGGCCAAAGGCTGAATGGCTCGCATTCTTACCGCAAGGTTATTTTCTTCGTGCAGGTTATTTATGGGCGATATAAAATGCTGAAACGCCTTGTTATGCAACGTATTTAAAAGACCGTTCGCTCCATAATAAGCAATGGCAGTATCGTAAAAAGGTTTGGCCATTCTTTTTGAATAAGCAGTGGCTGTTCTTACCAATAATTTAAAATATCCTACACTGTCATAACCATTCACGCCATCGCCTACATATTTTTTAATACTGTCAATACTTTGCCTTTCAGACAGCAGATCATCTAAAAACGGAAAGTAAAAAAGTGCATTGTCTGTTTTACTGAGAGCCGCTACTTGTGTAACTAATCTATCGGTATTGCGGTGTATCAATTTACCTACAGTGCTGCGGTCTGACTGAGCATAATTATAAAACTGTACTGGGTTTAATTTGCATGCAACCACTACCAGGCTGTCTGCAAAAGCTTCTTTATTAAATGGTGCAATAGTCTGAAGTATCTTATCTGGGTTTAAGCTTACATACTTTAAGTAAATAATTGCTTCGGCTGCATTTATTTCATTTTTTTCAGCAAAAATCCTTGTATTTAACTTCGCTATAATGTAGGGGGCAGCCTGTAAAAAGGGCAGTATGGATTCCCCTGCTGCCTTTGCCTTTAACATTTTTGCAAAAGTTGTTAGCAACAAGGGGAGGTCGGTATTTTTTATTTCATTCTGTTGTTTGCTTATTCTAAAATAAGTTAACACCTCAGCCACATTGCGCAAAAAACGAACCTTGTCATTATTTGTAGGTAACAAAGTATTATTTGTTTCTATCCATTGCCTCATTTCATTTGGTATTCTATAAAGCGCATCAGATACCTGGTTGGTAATACCCTCGTCATTTCCTGATTTTAACAGCCCATCGAACTTACCATCTAGCCGGTCAATAATGAGTTGTTCATTGCGTATATCATCGTGCCTGCTCTTTCTGCCGATTGGTATATTGGTCGTATCAGAAAAAGCACTAGCATCAAATAAAACAAGAAAAAAAGAAAATGTAAAAAATATACGCTGCATATAGAAATATTCTTTTGCAAATATGGTGCAATTTTTTAGGGAGCACCACTACAAGAACGTCAAATTAAAAAAACAGTTGCGCCCGCTTAACAATTTAATAATGTTATAACGTTCATTTAACGCATATATGGCATTACATAAAGTTTACTTTTGCTTAACCTTTAAAATATGAGTATAGCGAAGAAAATTCTAATTGCAGACGATGAACCCGATATTCTTGAGATTTTATCATTTAATCTAAAGGCAGAAGGGTATGAAATAATTACTGCAAAAAACGGGGATGAAGCCTTGGATAAAGCAAAGCTGCACATGCCTGATCTCATTATTTTAGATGTAATGATGCCGGGCAAAAATGGTATTGAAGTTTGTAACATACTTCGCTCTCAGCCACTATTTAACCCTACACTAATTATTTTTTTAACGGCCATGGCTGATGAGAGTGCCGAAATAAGCGGCCTTGAAACCGGGGCTGATGATTATATAACAAAACCTGTAAGCCCTAAAGTTCTTACAAGTAAAATAAATGCGCTTTTTCGCCGGGTGGCTAATGAGGGCACAAGCATTATTAAAGTAGGTAATTTTGAAATAGACCGGGAGAAATACCTGGTATCTTTTGACAATACCGAAATTATACTTGCCAGAAAAGAATTTGAATTGGTTGCACTGCTCGCATCTAAACCCGGTAAAGTATTTTTAAGAAATGAAATACTAAATAGAATCTGGGGTACCGATGTTATTGTTGGCGACCGAACAATTGATGTTCACGTCAGAAAAATAAGACAGAAGCTCGGTGTTGATTGTATATCTACCGTAAAAGGAGTTGGTTATAAGTTTGAAATTTAGATAGCAGTTGGCAATCGGCAGTTGGCAATTAGCAAACCGCATGTCATTGTTGGAAAACTTCCAATTGCATACTCCCAACTGCCGAAAGGGAAATGCCAACTGCTAACTTCCAACCGTCCACTCTTTGCTATCTTGCATTCTTTAATAATTTTTCTTAAAAATGCTTTCTACCAGACATTTATCTCCACAACAATTATCACTTCTTACTGCAGCTATATTATCTATACCCATAAGTTTAGCCATCTTTATTTTTGAGCCGGTTTGGTGGATAGCGCCTTTATCTTTTGTCATTATTTTTACCGGCAGTTACTGGTTAATATTATTTACGCTTCAAACATTTATTTACCGCAAGATTAAACTCATTTATAAACTCATCTATCAGACAAAAGCCACCAAAAGAGAAGAGTTTTATTACAAAAATATTTTACCGCAAAAAGGGATTGATGAGGTGAGGGAAGATGTGGAAGCCTGGGCCGAACAGCGAAAAAAAGAAATAGAAACCCTCCAGCAAAACGAAACCTTTCGAAAAGAGTTTTTACAGAACCTGAGCCACGAATTAAAAACACCCATTTTTGCTATACAAGGTTATGTACACACTTTGTTAAATGGTGCATTGCACAACAAAGAAGTAAACGAAAAATTTTTGGCAAGTGCCTCAAGAAACATTGACAGGCTTGTTAATTTAGTAGATGATCTTGATGAAATTTCCAGTTTGGAAATAGGTGTAATGCAGTTAAATCACCAGGCATTTATAGTGCAGGAACTTATAAAGGAAGTGTTCGATTCACTTCAGTTACAGGCTACAGAAAAAAGAATAATATTCTCTATTAAAAAGGGTTGTGAGTTCCCGTTAACCATAATTGCAGACAAAGAAAAAATAAGACAGGTGTTTCTTAATTTTACCGAAAACGGTATAAAATACGGTAAAGAAAATGGCATTATAGAAGCAAGTTTTTACAACGTAGATGGCAACAGCGTTTTAATAGAAATTAGCGATGATGGTTATGGAATTGCCGAAGAACACCTCTCAAGAATTTTTGAACGTTTTTACAGAACCGATCTTGCCCGCAGCAGAAGAGTTGGCGGCAGCGGCCTGGGTCTTGCCATTTGCAAACACATTGTAGAGGCCCACCAACAAACAATTCATGTACGCAGCAAGGTAGATGTTGGTACAAGCTTCGGCTTTACATTACCTGCTAAAAATGATTAAAATTCCTACTAATTCTTAAAGGGAACGGGTGTTTTTTTAATGCTATTTTTGTCAAATATCACATCTAGCATTTTATATTTCAATTACTGCTTCCAAAAAATAATAATACAAAGTATTTCTCTTAAAACGATTTTTACCCAACCAGACAACTGAAACCACAGTCATTTTTAATGCTCTGTTCTACACAACTATTAAATGAGCTTAACATACTATGGGGTAACTGAATTTTATATTCTTTACAAACAAAAAATAGTAAGTTTTTGGTCAGGCATTTCTGGTCTTTAAAATAAATCATTAATCATTTTTTAAAACTTTATACAAATAATTTTAAACATAGTTTATATTAGGTAAAGGATTTTTCAATATGCAAAGTTTTGTGACTGAGGACTAGTAAAAAAAAGAGCTACCAATTATGGCAACTCTTTTTTAAATTGTTTATAAAATTTATTAGAATGAATACCTTAATCCAAACTGGCCCTGCCATCTCGAATTTATAGGATCCACAGTGTAGTAGTGGTCGTCTATACCTGTTGGCTTTACGTAATTAAAAGTAGGTGAGTAACCTGTAGAAGGTGCACCCGGCTTTTTTGCAGCTGCATCCGTTGCAAACTTTAAGAAATTTACTGTATAGTTATTTGTGTTGGTTACAAAGAAAACATGACCCCAGGTATTGCTTAACAAGTTCGCTACATTAAAAAGATCTAAACTAATTTGTAGGGAATGGTTCTTTGTTTTAGATAATTTAAACTCGTGCATAATTTTCATATCTAACTGCTTGTTCCAAGGCGTACGCATACCATTCCTTTCTGCATATTGACCCCTTTTTGTACTTAGATAAAAATCGCCACTTATTAATTTATCCAAATCTTGCCATTGTTGAGCAGCAGTATAAGTTGATCCGTTTAAGGTGTAATCTGCTAAATTTATATCTGCTTGGTTTTTTGGAATATAAGGCAATGGTGCATTAGACCCATTACCAAAAGGTGCAGATTGATAAACCAAAGAGTAAGGATTACCTGACTGCGCCGAGTAAAAGAATGCAACAGAGGTAGTATTCATTTTGTTCCAAATAAAACTAGAACCAAATAAGGCAACAACACGATGACGCAAATCAAAATTAGATGCTGCCAATGGCGAACTGTTAGAGCTTATTGTTGGGTTTAACTCGTAATTACTTTGAAAAGAATTACGAATACCATTACTTACATCTTTACTTACACCATAAGTATAAGCAGCGCTCCAGTTATAATTTAATTTTGCTTGCCCACCTAAATTTACATTGTTAGACGTTTTGCTTATTTGTCCGGTAATGTTATACCTGTAACCTTCTTTTGTATTGGTTAAGAAAAAAACATTTGAATATGCTGTATTATATTTTCCACCAACATAAACCGGCGACTGTGTAGGCCCTGTTGAAAAATATGCAACGGAATCTTTTAAATTGATTTGCTGGAATTTTACATCTTGTAACGTTTTTGTGTACAATACATCAAATGTAGCTTTATACCCATTTCCAAATTTAAAATCTGTAGCTATGCTTGTTCTTAATATTTTTGGAAGCTTAAAATTATTATCAATAACATCTAATTCTCTTGTAGCACTTCTGCTTGGGCCACCATATGTATTTACGGTATCTTTTAATCCCTGAGGATTTATAGCAAGCGGCACTTTTGTACCCCCAGTAATATTGTTCCAATCGATATTACCATAATAATTTCCTGCTAAAGTGTAAGCATAGCCTAACCATGCAAATGGCATACGACCCACAAATACTCCTGCCCCACCTCTTATCACTACAGACTGATTTCCATTTACATCATAATTAAAACCAAGTCTTGGTGATACTGTTGCTTTTCCAAGCCATTTATTATTCAATTGGTCAAAAGATGTATTGCTATAAGTTGGGTTTGCAGAAACATAATTTTTACTGTTAGAACCCGCTAATGCTTCATCTAAATTTGGTTGGCTTCCAACCCCAGAATAATCTACTCTTAAACCGGCAGCAATTTTAAACCTTTTACTGAAGGCAATTTCATCTTGTGCGTACGCACTTAAAAGAGAAACATTGTAAGCGTTTGGAGGATTATCATAAATATAATTTCTGTCGTTTTTAGTTTTATCTATAACACCCGGAGCGGATGTAACAAAAGCACCTCTGATCCTGCTTGGTTGATCAGCAAGAAACGAATTTACACCACCGGAATATTCCCAACGGCCATTCCATGAATTTATAAAACCGTAGTTGATATTATAAAATTCATTGTGCGTACCAAAAGTAAATTTATTTATACCTTTTGTAACAGTAACATTATCGCTTATCTCAAAAGTTTTTTGTTTCATGTTGTAAATAGAGGCTTCTCTCCAGGTACCCGCCCATATTCTACCGCCGGCAATATCAATAAACGGCGCAAGTGTTCCCGGAAAATCTCTGTACTCATGTACATTGATATAGCTCACATTTAATTTGTTGCTTACATTATCGTTTATTTTAGTTTTCAGTTCTGAAACGATGTTTATGTTTTGAGTGTGCTGGGTAAAATCAGTAGAAGAAAACTGGAAGTTTGTAGATGATCTTTCTAAGTTATTTGCTATACCATTTGTATAAATAGCTCTTACCATTAAGCCGCTGTTTTTACTCAGGTTAAAATCGAATCGTGTAAATAATTTGTCGCTGTTCGTAAATATTTTATACTTGCCGTAAGTACCCGCATCGTAGCCATATTTAGTTGCTAAGTTGTTTTTAATGGCATCAGCTTCTACCAAAGTAATAGCTGCTCCCGGATCTCCAGCGTTATAAAATGTTGGCTCTTGTTTGCTTGTTTGCTCGTAGTTTACAAAAAAGAAAGCCTTATCTTTTATAAGTGCACCACCAAGGCTTGCACCAAGTTGATTTTCGTGAAAGTCAGATCCTATTTTACTTTTTAAACCATCTGCACTTTTACCAACCAATGCCTGGTTTCTGTAAAATACATAAGCAGATCCATGTAAAGTATTTGTACCACTTTTAGTAACTGCATTCACACTTCCGCCGGTAAAATTTCCAAGTTTTACATCATAAGGAGCCAGTTGTACCTGTACCTCTTGTATGGCATCTAAGCTGTAAGGATTGGTTCTTGTACCTGCACCTGCAGCACCAGATTGGCCACCACCACTTGTACCACCAATTGAATTACTAAAACCAATTGCATCATTATTAATTGCACCATCAATAGTCAAATTATTATACCTAAAGTTTGAACCTCCAAAAGAATTATTATTTGATTGCGGAGTTAACCTGGTAAAATCGTTTAAACTTCTTCCAATCGTTGGCAGCATATTCAATTTAGATTTATCAATTGTAGTTCCGCCTATTGGTTTTGAAGAAGTAGATTTTACAATTACAGTGTTTAATTCCTTTTGATCTACGTTTAACTGAATATCTATTGGCGTATTATTACCAAGATTCAAAGAAAGATTCTCAAATGTTTGAGATTTAAAACTTGCAGAGGTAATCGTTAACGTGTACGGCCCCCCTGTTTTTAAATTTGGTATGTTGTATAATCCCTTGTTGTTGGATTTTGTTGTTGAAACTGTTCCTGTTGGGGTATGTCTTAAGGATATAGTTGCAGAATTTACCGCCCCCCCTTTTCCGTCTGTGATTGTGCCTGATAAATTAGCAGAGGTTTCTTGGGAAAATGCAACTTTCGTAAAAGAAATGATTGCGAGGAGTAGAATTAATGATTTTTTGTATAACATGTTATCTGTTTGAACCGCAAAGAGAACATCTGAATGTTATGGAATTGTGAAGCGAATGTTACGAAAAGGTTACATAACATCGGCCAATAAATAACAATATGGGAATTTTTATCTACATCTTTTTCCCGCTTCTCATTATTTAAATTCTCTTTAACTCATATTTCCTCACAGCTGAGCAAAATTTTGAAAGCAGTTAACTTCCACATCAATAAAAACAGTTTTATATATCTACTTGGCTTTACATAAACCAGCATGATAAACTGTGTTGATATTATGTTCACCGACTAGTATGATCCCTATAAAAGACAACTTTCTACGTTTTGTCCACACAACGATTCTGTAATAAGGCACCAAAAAAATTACTAAATAAGTTAGTATATTTGTTAAATGATTTCAACACCAACCCAAATTCATTTAATTTTTGAGCTTGAATCGCTCAGGCAAATAATTATAAATACCACAAATAAGGAAACCATTTTTGCCACAGCCAGGCAGGCTTATGAGTTGACTACACCCGTTCCTATAGATCCTGCTTTTAGTTACAAAATAGAAGGTAAGGAAAGAACGCTCAACATTCTTTCGCATGAAATTAGAAGTTACGAAAAAAGTAATACTGAAATTGAAGTAATTAAGTTCCAGTTTACATCAACAATTTTAATGCTAATGCTTCAGTTTATTCAGGGAAGTTTAAGCGATATGCAAAAGGTAATTGCGGAAAATAGAAAGGTGGCGTAGACTGAAGAATTCTTGATCTTCTACATAATGCGTTTCGCAACATCACCCAACAATACCACACCCGGTTTTTTGCCGGTCTCAAAACTGCCCACCACCTTTTCAATCTCTAAAGCTTTTGCACCGTTAATGGTTGCCCATTGCAGCACAGTTTCCAATGAAATAGTTGGAAAGTTATTACGTATCGTTTTTATCTCTTCATAAATATTTAATTGGTCGTTGCTGGCATAACTGTCAGTGCCCAACACAAGGTTGCAATTTTGTTGTAGCATCATTTCTACATCAGGCAGCGTATTTTCTATGTACAAATTAGCATTAGGGCAAATGCAGTAAAACAAATTTTCATTACCGGTGTGGTTTGCTGCAAAAAGCACATCTTCTTTTTTGGTAAAAGTATTGTGCACCATTATTATTTTTTGCTGCCGTATAAAATAAGGCAGCCAGCTTTCTAAAGAGCGCTTGCCTGTTGGGGCAAAGGCACTAATGTCAATGCCAAAATTTTTATACAGTTCCAAAAAAGCACCGCTCTTGGTCACATACAATTCATTCTCTGCTGCACACTCCTGGTTGTGTATGCTAACTGTTTTATTTGCAGATGCGTTATTAAGCAAACCAAACAAAGGGGCAGATACACTGTAAGGCGCATGTGGTACCAACGCAATGGTATTTTCAGTAAAGTTTAAAGTAGTTTTAAAATCTTCCATTATTTTAGTAGCCTCATCAAATCTTTTTTGTGCAACCGCGGCTACAAAACCACTTACTTCTATAAAGTTATGCCAGTGCAATTGGCTGTTCTGCTTTGTTAAAATAGAGTCTGTAGTATTACAAATATCTCCCACCGCAACAGTTCCGCCGTGGTATAATTCTTCTGCCGCAGCCTGCATAGCATGATATTTTTCTTCTTCTCCGGCAATACGTTCTTTCATGACAGCCTGCACAAAATTAACCAGCCCCGTATGTTGGGGTATCTTATTTTTTAAGTGGCTCAACTCAATATGGCAATGGGCATTTACAAACCCGGGGCACAATATGCCATCAAAATATTCAATACCTTCTCCTGCATCCGTTTCATCAACAATGCTTTCTATAATGCCATTTTCCTGGATAATAAGGACGTTGTTTTCACCCCTTAAAGTATATCCGTCAAATATATTGCTGCCTTTTAATTTTCTGTATAACATAATAAAATGATAAAACGTAATTTCGCAGCCGCAGAATTCATTGAACCGCTAACGCCTACAACGCAAAGTTGCACAAAGAATTTTATTGAATTGAAATTTTGCTATAGGAAGTAGTTTAATTTATTAAAGGTTATAAGTCTCAACACTCAATACTCAATACCACAGTTATGTTAGAAAAGTTAAATGCCATAAAAGCCAAGTTTGATGATTTAAGTGTTGCCCTTACCAATCCTGAAATAGTGAGCGATAACAAAAGGTATGTGGCACTGAGCAAAGAATACCGCAGCCTGGAAAAAATAGTTAATGCACGCACTGCTTACATTAAAACGCTTGATAACATTGAGTTTAATAGAGAAGTGCTCAAGAGCGATGATGTTGAGATGAGGGAAATGGCAAAGATGGAAATACCCGGGTTAGAAGAACTGAAAGAAGGACAGGAAAAAGGGTTGCGCAACATGCTTATTCCTAAAGATCCTTACGATGAAAAAAATGCTATTCTGGAAATACGTGCAGGTACTGGTGGCGATGAAGCCTCACTATTTAGTGGTGATCTGTTACGCATGTACCTAAAATATTTTGAAAAGAAAGGATGGAAGGCAACCTTACTTAGTGAAAGTGAAGGAACCGTTGGCGGCTATAAAGAGGTGCAGGTGGAAGTTACCGGAGATGATGTTTATGGATTATTAAAATTTGAAAGTGGCGTACACCGTGTGCAACGTGTTCCTGACACTGAAGGTAGTGGCCGGGTACATACAAGTGCAGTTACAATTGCCGTAATGCCCGAAGCAGAAGAGATCGATTTTGAATTGAAAGAAAGTGATGTAAAAATGGAGACTGCCCGAAGTGGTGGTGCAGGGGGGCAAAATGTAAACAAGGTAGAAACAAAAGTCTTTCTTACTCACAAGCCAACAGGTATTGTGGTTATGTGCCAGACAGACAGATCTCAGCTGGGCAACAAACTAAGGGCAATGGAAATGTTGCGTACCAGGCTGTATGATGAGGAAGTTAGAAAGGCTGAGGAGGCAATTTCCCACATGCGCAAAAGCTTGGTTAGCACCGGGGATAGAAGTGCCAAAATTAGAACCTACAATTTTCCACAGGGCAGAGTTACCGACCATAGAATAGGGATGACCGTTTATAATCTTGATGCAGTATTAAACGGTGAAGTAGGTGAGTTTATAGAAGCTTTGCAGTTTGCGGAAAATGCTGAAAAGCTTACTGCACAAAAGTAAATCGATAGAGACCACAAAATTTGCGTCTTTTTATGTCTATACTTTTATATGACTATAAAGACCAAAAATATGTTTACAAATTTTTAACAATTAGGGATTATTTTTTGGCACCTCGTTTGCATTTTAATCGAAAGAATAACGAACAATATACATTTCTCATAAGCAGTTAGTTTTGGTAAACAGCCCCCGTTTCTACGGGGGCTTCTTTTTAAACCAGCATGTATAATTTAAGCATTAGCAAGATTTGACTTATGCAACTTGAATTTTTATTTTTTTGTTAAACCCATGAGTCTTTCCGAACAGCTCAAAAATGTAATAGGCATAGGTGTTTTTTATGTTTATACGTTCAACTGCAAACCCACAGCAAAGGTGAATTATGTATTTGTGGCAATAATGGTATGATAGAAAATATTAATGGGACGAACTCTCTCGTATTGAGTATAAAGTATGGTAAGCGATTTTAAAAACTGAATTACAAAATAAATGCACTATTCGAAAAAGAGTGAAATCTGACCGATTCTTCCCTTTATGTATTATTTCGCAGTTATAATTTTTATGGCTGTAATGGTGCGCTAATTGAAAAAGGTACTTATAAAAATAGTCTAGAAAATGGTTTATGGTGTCATTTTGATAGAAAGAATAAACGGTTTTAAAGAAAAATTTGAGAATGGTAAATTGACCTCTTCCGTAAATAATTCTTTAATTAAAAATGATAGTTTTTAAACATGTCCCTAGAAATGAAATAGAATCCATATTTGAATAAGAAAACAATGATTGGATAAAATTTTTAAGACAAAATTTGAATGTAAATGTCGGCTCCACTCTACAAAATAGGGTACCATTTCAGTTGGATTTCCGAGAGATATTACTAAATTTGTCTTAAACATCTATTTAAAAAGGTCAATCGAATATGTGCCTGATAAAGAAGCAAAAAGAGTAATCGAAAAATCTCCGGCATGAAACCCAGGTGTTCAAAATGGCAAATTAGTAAAGCCATCCCGACTTAAATCAATATCATTAGTAAAATAGTTATTTGTTTTCATTATTTACTGAAAGTTCAATAATAAATCTTACTTTTAGTGTATGACGCTGGCAGAAGCAAAACAACAATTTATAAGTAGCTGGGGGGCATTTGGTACGCAGTGGGGCATTAATCGTACTATGGCACAAATACATGCGTTGTTGCTTTTAAGTGTGGCGCCTGTTACACAGGACGATATAATGGGAGAGTTATGTATCAGCCGTGGTAATGTAAACATGAATATCAGAGATTTAATTGGCTGGGGGCTGGTGGAAAGAGTAATTGTTTCAGGTGAGCGAAAAGAATATTTTACTGCCGATAAAAATATATGGAAAGTAGCAACACAAATAATTAAAGAGCGTAAGAAAAGAGAACTGGACCCCATGTTGAAGCTGCTTAGCCAGCTTGAAAATATTGATGATAAAAAAGAAAAAGATGCAAAAGAATTTCTTACAGTTGTTGGCGATATAAAAAAACTTGGTAACCATGCAGATAGTCTGCTAGATATTATGATAAAAGCAGAGGAGAATAAATTTATAAGTGGTGTATTTAAAATTTTTAAATAAAAAAATTAATGGTTATTTTAAATGACTTTATATGAATAACAATTCTATCATATTATTCGATGGGGTTTGCAACCTTTGCAATAATGCAGTACAATTTGTAATAAAGCACGACACATTGAAAAAATTTATGTTTACTTCATTACAATCACAGACAGGACAGGGGTTGTTACAGCAATATAATTTACCACAACAAGGCTTTAATTCTTTTGTGTTGATACAAAATGAAAAAGTATTTTTTAAATCAACCGCAGCATTAAATGTGGCGAAACAATTAAATGGTCCTGTAAAACTATTATATGGCTTTATAATTGTACCCGCTTTTATTAGAAATGCAGTATATAATTTTATTGCTAAGAACAGGTACAAATGGTTTGGTAAAAAAGACAGTTGTATAACGCCAACTCCTGCATTACAATCAAGATTTTTAAATTAAAATCATGCAAAAAAAGACAGTTGTACTTGGTGCATCGCAAAATCAAGAACGCTACAGCAATATGGCGGTAAAAAAGCTGGTGGCAAATAATCATCCTGTTACTGCAATAGGAAATAAGGAAGGAATTATAAATGATATTAAAATAATAAAAGAGAATCCGGTTTTAAATGATGTACATACCATAACACTTTATTTAAACCCCGAGAACCAAAAGCCTTATTATAATTATATATTTTCATTAAACCCAAAACGGATCATTTTTAACCCAGGTACAGAGAATGAAGAGCTGCAGAAACTTGCAACCGAAAAAGGAATTAAAACTATGGAAGCATGTACACTTGTTTTACTTTCTACCAACCAGTATTAAAAAATTCTTTTTTTAAAATAATAAAATATTCAATGTGGCGTTTACAATGTAGAACCTATCGAAGTATCTATAAAAAACCCACAAATGAAAAAGTACATCAAAACTTTGCTTGCAGTGTTGTTATTAACTGCGTCAATTGCAAGCCAGGCACAAACAAATGATGCAAGGCGCAAAATATACTCATCTTTCCCACAATCAATAAACATCGATAAAAATATTTTCGGAAATGTGCTGGATGCTAAAGAAGGCAGAGAAGTTTCTTTGCGTCTTTCTGATGAATTTATATTTAATGGAACTGTGATAAGTAATTTTACCAAGTACAAAAAACTGCACACTGTTTTGGTGCGTTCAACGGAAAACGCAACCTCGATTCTACAAATTACCCTTATTGACAGTGATAACACTATCTCTTATTCAGGTCGGATTATAAATAGTAATGCTGCTGATGGATATGAAATTAAAAATAATAATGGAAGCTATTATTTACAAAAATTTGAAACCCTAAAAATTTTAGATCCTTGTAAACTATAGTTGTTAAAAAGATACTGATGATCGCCCCAATATCCGATCTCATTTATCATTGACTTCAAAACCCTACTGTGATGAAAAACCTTACACAAAAGTTATGCTTTGCAGCATTACTATTCACAACATTAAATGGCTACTGCCAGGTTCCTGCTCTTACCAGTAACCCCGGCACATCAAGTGCTCCAAAACCAACTATTTTTTTGGATTTTGACGGACAAACCGTTCAGTCAGCAGGATGGCAAAGTGGCGCAAGGTTTGTATGTGACCCTGCCGCAATGACTAATGCCCAAATAACGGATGTGTTTAACAGAGTAAGTGAAGATTTTAGACCTTTTAATGTAAATGTAACTACAGATTCCGCACAATTTTTAATGGCACCTGTTTTAAAAAGAATAAGAATAATAGTGACACCTACCAGTGCCTGGTTTCAAAATGTAGGTGGTATTTCTTACGTAGGCTCATTTACGTGGGGCGATGATACACCAGGATTTGTTTTTTCTGACAGACTTGTTAATTCCTCGAAATATGTTTCAGAATGCTGCACACATGAAACAGGACATACTCTTGGGCTGGTACACCAGTCTAAATATGATTCGGCATGTAATTTAACACAAACGTACAGGACAGGCACAGGAAGCGGGCAAACAGCGTGGGCTCCGGTTATGGGCAACTCTTATTATAGCAATATGACGGGTTGGGATGATGGACCTACTCCCAATGGATGTTTAAACTCTCAGGATAATCTTTCCATAATAACTACACAAAATGGGTTTACATACCGCCCAAATGACTTTTCTGCAACGTTAGGCAATACTACAACAGTCATAAATCCCTCAGGTTTTAATGTACAGGGTATTATCACAACCCATACAGATATTGATGCCTTTAAATTTACTATTGCACAGCCGGGTTTTATGCACATCAGTGTTACACCTTACAGCGTTGGTCCATCAAACGAGGGAGCAGATTTAGATGTAAAATTAATGATGTACAACAGTTCAAAAACATTAATAGCTACATACAATCCTTTAGATATTATGAATGTAAGTATTGATACTTCCCTAAATATTGGAGATTACTACATTCAACTAGCAGGTGCCGGAAACCTTAATAACACAGGATATGGTAGCCTTGGCTCATACACATTATCAGGTTACAGAGGTGTATTACCCATTCGAAATATTAGCTTAAAAGGCAATAGTGACAAAGGTATTCATATGCTTACCTGGGAAATACTTGCTGATGAACCAATAACTTCACAAGTATTAGAAGTTTCTTCAAATGGCACTGATTTTCATTCAATAATGACAGATGTTGACGGTATTAGAAAATACGAGTACATGGCAACAGAAAAAAATACACTTTTTTACAGGTTAAAAGCAACAAATGTGTTAAATCAGAGTTTATACTCAAACATATTAATCCTAAAAACAAACAGCAGCTTATCTAATTTATTCAGCGTATCTACTTTGGTGCAGGATAACATAGTTATAAAAGCAACTGACAACTTTATCTACAATTTGTATGATATAAACGGTAGGTTAATTACATCTGGCAAACAAATAAAAGGTACCGGCAATATTAATGTTCAAAACCTTACTAGAGGCATGTATGTTTTGCAAATGATGACGGATAACTATAAACAGACAGAAAGAATTATAAAACAGTAAGGTAGATTCATGTGTAAAGTAAGGGAGTCGGTGTTAGGGACCGGCTCTCTTTTTATTTGGTGGAAAGTAGTATTGAGATGCTAGTATCATGTATTGTAATAACTGATATCAAAAGAATCTTAATCAAGTAAAGCCCTAGGAAATTTCAAGGGTAATTATCAGGTAATAAAAGTATTATATTTTCAATATAATACCTAGTTATAAAAAAACTTTTGAAAATCGCTTTAAAGTAACTTGGCTCTTAAGATTAATTTCAAGCATAAAAAAAGATTGAAACGTTAGATAAAATTATAATCTTGCATCTTTAATTTCTACATACTAACATCTCAATACCCAATACTACTTTTTCTCCATCAGCTCATCATTTGTTTCCCCAATAAAATCCAGCATTTTTTGTTTCCCTGATTTTTTTACTGCACTTGTAACAAAATGCCTTGGCAAGAACTGCCAGGTTTGTTTCATAGCATTTAAAAAGTCTTTTACATTTTTACTTACAATCCGTTGATTTTCTTTATCACTTTTTGTAAATGCAAGGCTAAAAGATATATTCCATAATTTAAGATTTTCTAAAAATTCCAAATCAATTTTTTGTGGACTATGACGAGCATCAATCAATACAAAAAGATGTGATAAATTTTCACGCTTGCGTAAATAATTTTCAATCATCTGCTCCCATTTTCTTCTACTACTAATACTGACTTTTGCGAAACCATACCCAGGTAAATCAACTAGATACCATTTTTTATCCAACATTAATTTTTTACCTTCTTCGCCGCTGTTGCTTATAATTTCAAAATGATTTAACAACTGCGTTTTTCCCGGCGACCCAGATGTTTTTGCTAGTTTATCATTGTTACAAAGCATATTTATCAAGGAAGATTTACCGACATTGCTTCTACCGATAAATGCATACTCCGGCCTGTCAGGTATCGGACATTTTTCGTATTCAGGGCTGCTTATTACATAAGTAGCTTTTTTTATTCGCATTTTTCATTTTTAGATAAGGTGCAAATTTAACTTTATATCAGCATCAAAAACCATTGGTACTATTATAAGCCTATTTTAAACAGCTTATATTTGTGCTAATGATGACGAAATTTGAACATGACGATGTCGTACCATATAAAGATTCTGAGCTTAGCAAAAAAAACCAGGTGGCAGATATGTTTGACAGCATTGCACATCGGTACGATTTTTTAAACCGTTTTCTAAGTGCGGGTATAGATGTTAGATGGCGCAAAAAAGCAATTGGCTATTTAAAAGATATTAACCCGCAAAAAGTATTGGATGTTGCTACAGGCACTGCAGACGTGGCTTTAATGACTGAAAAATTCCTACATCCATTATCTATAATTGGTATAGATATAAGCGATGGAATGTTAGACATTGGAAGAAAAAAAATAAAAGAAAAGGGGCTGGAAGCAACAATACAATTGTACAATGGTGACAGCGCGGACATTCATTATGCTGATAATACATACGATGCAGCAACGGTAGCTTTTGGTGTAAGAAATTTTGAACAACTGGAAAAAGGTTTATCGGAAATTTTACGTGTATTGCGTCCCGGCGGAAAACTGGTCGTATTAGAATTTAGTCGACCTAAAAAACCAATCATTAAAGGATTTTATAATTTTTATATGAAATCTATATCACCCAATATTGCAAAATTATTTTCTAAAAATAAAAATGCCTACGCCTATCTGGATGCATCTATACAAAAATTTCCTGAGGGAAAAAACTTTACTGACATACTTGAAAAAGTAGGGTATAAAAACATTGTAAACAAACCACTCAGCCTAGGTATATGCAGCATTTATTGCGGAACAAAATAACTATAAACATATTCGTTTTGTTGCTTCCATTTTTTGGGAGGGCACAGTTGCGTAATGAATTAAATCAGTTAGAGCATGATGATGACAGGTTTCATTTTGGCATTAATTTAGGCGTTAACAGATCACATTACAACATCCTGCACAGCACTAAATTTTTACAGTTTGATAGTGTAAATGTTATTGAAAGCATCAACAGCACGGGTATAAATTTAGCCGGTCTGGTAAACTTCCGGCTTAGTAATCATCTAAATATCCGTACCTACCCTATTGATTTAATTTTTACTGAAAAAACATTTCAGTACACTTTAAAATCGCCCGATAAACCAAGAGGTGAAGATACAATAACTAACAAAAAGGTTCAGGGTATTACATTGGCATTTCCTGTACAGCTGAAATTTACCAGCGACCGTATTGCAAATTTAAAAGTCTTTATGATGGTTGGTGGAAGAGTGGATTATGACCTTGCAGCCAATGCAGGTAAAAAAACAAATGATGATGTTATTACCTTACAAAAACTTGATTATGCTGCAGAAGCCGGTATAGGTTTTCATATTTATTTTCCGGTTTTTGTATTAACGCCTGAGCTAAAAATCGCCTATGGCCTACGAAATGTTTTGGCCCCAAATAACTCCCTCAAATATTCAAATACTATAGATAAAATATCTTCCCGTTCATTGACTTTTTCATTGACGGTAGAATAAAAAAGCAATCATTTTCATGATTGCTTTTTAAACTTTTTTAATCTTCAACATTAAAAATCATACACCCTTTTAAACATATTTAACCTGATACCTGCCGTTACAAGTGTTGTATTGCTGTTACCAGTTTGCCCTTCTATATTGTAGGTTCTGTGTTGCAAAGAAGCATCAAGAAACAAATTTTGTTTTAGTTCATATGATATTAGCATGGTTCCATTAAAACGGGTTGCTTTTGCACCGCTACCAACTTTGTATCCCAAATCGCCTGTTCTTGTTGTATAGTTTTCAAAAATATTTGTTCCAAAGTTTCTGCCTGCACTATCAAGCCCCTGGTAAAAATATATTGCCCTTGCATCTATTGTCCATTTTGGTGCAGGCTGGTAGTGTGCAATGCCAATAAATTCCTGAAAGTTGGCACCGAGTGGGTGCGCCAATGGCTCGTTGTAATGGGAGTAATTGGAAATGCTGCTATAATGAGAATAGGTAAAAGGTCTAACTCTGTTTACTTCACCCTGTAAATCAAGATTTTCCACACCGAATGCATCAACATATTTGCCGCCAACCTGGTAACCATATTTATTTACCCAACTTGTGGAGTGGTTTTTAAATTCAGATAAAATAAATTCATCCAATAAAAACTGACCATAAAACTGAAGCCTGTGTGCAATATTGGCTTTAAAATCAAAACCTAAAACAGCATTATCAGGACTTCCAATGGTACCTTCAATATGCCTGTAAAATATAACCGGATTTAAATACTGAAAATCAAAACGGTTTTTTCGTCCAAAAATAATTCCTTCAAATAACCCAATATTCAACCACTTTGTAACGTTCATACTCAGGTGGTACATGGCCGCATATTTTCTATCAAGTAATGTATCTCCGGTTTTTGAAAACTGCGGCATCAACTCCATAAAAATATTCTGATAATTAAATTTCCAAACTTTGGTATTTATTTTTGCAAACAGATAGCTATTGCCCCAATCGCTTAAAAATAAACTTCTGTAACCATTGCCTGTAAAGTTTTTATCGTACCCAATTTGAAAGTCAATAAACTTTGCTGCATTAAAAGTTATATAGCCTCTTGCATCAAAATAATCAACACCCGTTTTTTTAAATGTTTTGTAAAAACCATTGCCGGGCACTGCACGATACTTTTCGACCTGCTCCTGAAAAAATCTTGGCCCTCTCTCTTGGTTGTCTGTGATGTAAGAAGAAAAACCTACTTTTTTGCCGATGAGCCCTCATACATTTACACCACGGGAATTTAAGAAAATATTTTCTCCATAACCTGGCTCAATTGCCTGGCTCAATTGCCTGGTGTACTTGCAAAACAGGGTTTACCGCAAGAAAAAGATCCTTGTTGTTTACCTCTAAAAAATTGGCTTTTGTTTTATAAAAAGAATTTAGCAAAGGCTTTTTACTCATGAAGTTCCTTAGAAATATTTACCCATTCGCTATTATTCATTAATAAACTCTGCAAATTATATTCATCAACATCCGTGAGGCCAAGGTCAGTCCACTCCCTGAATTTATCTGCACCCGTAGAATCTTTGTAACCCATGCATGTACTGTCTAAAAAAGTAGCTTCCTTTACGATGTATTTTCTATTGAACGGGCGGAGCGTTGAAAAATTAAGATCAGTATTGGTCTGCTGTTTAATTTCCAGCCTGTCTATAAAGTGGGTTTCTTTGGCACCTTGGTTGAGGTAAGTAGATTGTGCAGCTGCACTAACAGGTAAAATAAAAACAAGCAGTTTGACAAAGCTTTTAATAATTTGCATCTGGATTAATATTTTTTTAACCTTAACGTAAAATCGTATGCAAAAGTATCTTTTTAAGGACATACTTATCGTAAATGAAGGAGAAATTACTCAGACAGATATATTAATAAGAGGGGAGCGAATAGAAAAAATTGGTACGACAATAAATGAGAAAGGAAAAGTGACGGAAATACCAGGTAAAAACAAACATCTTTTTCCAGGTGTGATAGACGACCAGGTACATTTTAGAGAACCTGGTCTTACCCATAAAGCAACCATTGCAACAGAAAGTGGTGCAGCAGTTGCCGGTGGTACCACAAGTTTTATGGAGATGCCCAATACCATTCCAAACGTTTTAACCCTGCCCCTTCTGCAAGATAAATACAACATTGCCGAGCAGCATTCTGTAGCAAATTACTCGTTTTTTATGGGCGTGAGCAATGATAATGCAGAGCATGCATTGCGGGCAAATGAATTAAAAAATAAAATAGCCGGACTTAAAATTTTTATGGGCAGCAGCACAGGCAATATGCTGGTAAATAATCATGCAACGCTTGATAAAATTTTTAGTGGCAGCGAATTATTAATAGCCACCCACTGCGAAGATGAAAGAATTATAAAACAGCAGTATGAAAATTTAAAAAGCATAAAACCGATTTTAGAACCTTTAGATCACCCACTTATTCGCAATGAAGATGCTTGCTACGAATCATCTTTAACGGCCATACAATTTGCCAAAAAATACAACAGTCGCTTACATATTTTACATATTTCTACAGAAAAGGAATTACAGCTTTTTGGCAATATGTTTCCCTTAAAAGAAAAACGCATAACAGCAGAAGTTTGTGTGCACCATCTTCATTTTACGGCAGATGATTACGAAACGTTAGGCTATAAAATAAAATGCAACCCTGCAATAAAAGCACCCCGCAATAAAAAAGCTTTGTGGGAAGCTTTACTTGATGATCGGCTCGATGTGATTGCCACAGACCATGCACCACATTTATTAAATGAAAAAGAAGGACCTTATGAAAAAGCACATGCGGGGCTGCCATTGGTGCAGCATGGGTTACAGCTAATGCTGCACTATTACAAAACAGGAAATATAAGACTTGAAAAAATTGCTGAAAAAATGTGTCATGCGGTAGCAGATTGCTTTCAAATACAGGATCGTGGTTACATAAGAGAAGGTTATTTTGCAGACCTAGTAATGGTAGATGTAAACAAACCTTACACAGTTTCGCAACAAAATATTTTATATAAATGTGGCTGGAGCCCATTTGATAAAACCACCTTTTCTGCCACAATTGAAAAAACAATGGTAAACGGGAACTTTGTTTATGAAAACGGTGAAGTAAATGCATCACATAAAGCGAAAAGAATAATGTATAGCAGGTAAAAGTATTGAGTATTGAGATTTTAGTATTGAGATAACTAAATACAATATTTCAATAATTTGCTCTCAAACTCTGATACCATTTACAAAAGGATACGTTTGCTTTTCTTTTCTCAATACTCAATACTAACATCTCAATACTCATAATGGAAATTGATAAAACCACCCTTGCTGATCTTGTAATTTTTGATAGAGAAGATGAGTTTTCAGTTTTTAATAAAATAAATTTCACTGTTACAAGTAGGGGCAAAGACCAGCTCAAAAAAAATATTGGCTCCCCCTTGCCAAATATTGAATCCATAAAAAATGTACAGCAAACGCTTCTTTATATTTTAGCCAGAAAAGAAAAATGGCCAACAATAATAAGCAATGGCACTGTAATGGTAGTGGAACGATTTTACGAAACAAACATAGATCCCATTCCTGTTAAACCCAACGCCTTTGACGCTTTCAGCTATAAAATATTGCATAGTCACGATTTTTCTTTGGTAAAATATTCTGTAAGTCATTGCTTTGATTTTATAAAGGGAATGAAAATGGCGGTAGCAGTTTTTTTACAAAACGATACACCTCAACCATTAAAAAAACAATTGGAAGAGGCAAAAAAAATGTTGGATAAAGAAGCCTTGAATATTATTACAGAAAATAAAACATCGGCAGATTTACCGGCAGCACAAATGCTTGAACTTGCACATTTCATCCGTCACAAATACAAGCATAAAATCCTCGATCTTCTTACTATTTTTGGCAAGCTAGATGCATGGTATGGTATGGCGATGGCTGTTGAAAAATACAAACTTACCATGCCTTCTTTTATTGAAGATTCGTTGCCTTCTCTTGAAGCGGACAATTTATATCATCTGATGTTACAGGATCCTGTATCCTACAACGTACAGCTTAACCAGTCAAAGAATTTTCTTTTTCTTACAGGCGCGAATATGGCGGGCAAAAGTACTTTTATAAAAGCATGCGGCACTGCAGTATACCTTGCACACACAGGTATGGGCGTACCTGCAGAACAAATGAAACTTAGTTTTTTTGACGGTATTCTCAGCAACATCAATGTAATAGACAATATTGCAAAAGGCGAGAGTTACTTTTTTAATGAAGTGCAGCGCATAAAAGCGACGGTACAAAAAGTAAGCGATGGTAAAAAATGGCTTATATTAATTGATGAACTCTTTAAAGGCACCAATGTGCAGGATGCTATGAAATGCAGCAGCACAGTAATTGAAGGCTTACTCAAAATAAAAAATTCAATATTTATTCTCTCCACCCACCTCTACGAAATTGGAGATGATTTAAAAAAACATCCCAACATTGTCTTCAATTATTTTGAAACAGCCGTAGAGGATGACCTGCTTAGCTTTAGTTACCAACTTAAAGAAGGCATTAGCCATGACAGGCTTGGTTATTTGATTTTAAAAAATGAAGGCGTGGTAAAAATGTTAGAAGACATTTAAAACAGACTCATCTGCGCAAGGTTATTTGTGCGTAATTTTTTTCTGTTATTCATGATCATTCTATTGGTGCCAGATACATATAAAACCTCCATTTCTTCCTGCCTACTTGCCAGCATTACTTTTGTTGCTCCGGCATTTTTTTCAAATAAATCCAACACTATTTTTGGGCAGTTGTTTTCTTTTGAAAGATGGGCCAGATAAAGGTGGCTCATAAATGCAGGCTTATATTTTGTAAACAACTCCAGTGCCTGTGTATTACTTAAATGTCCTTGGCCACCGGTTATCCTGTTTTTTAAAAATTGCGGATACAGCCCGTTGCTCAACATTTCTTCATCGTAGTTAGCTTCTAAAAAAGCAGCATGGCATTTTTTAAAATAGCTGATTAGCTGCATACAGATTGTGCCAATATCAGTAAATACTCCGACTGTAATGCCATTACAGGTAATATTAAAACTGTGAGGGTCTGCCGCATCATGGAATTTTGGAAACCCTGTAATACTCAATGATCCGACTTTTACAGGCACATGCGCTTCAAATAAAAAAGCACTTTCAGGCCGTAAATGATAACAGCCTTTTCTGGTTGCATCAGTAACATAAACCGGCATACCATACTTGTCTGCAAGCCCTGCAAGCCCACGTACATGATCAATATGTTCGTGCGAGACAAAAATAGCTTTCACTTTTTTCATTTCCAGACCGAGCCTATTCATGCGCCTTTCTGTTTCCTTACAACTTAGCCCGGCATCTATTAATACAGCTTCCTCCTTATTACCAATGTAATAACAGTTTCCGTTGCTACCGCTGTTAAGAGATGTAATGTTGAGAGACATATTTAGCTAAAACTTAAAATTAAATTCTTTTTAAATTAATTGGAGGATTATTCTTCTTTAGTATGATTAATGTTATCGCCACGTTTAAAGCATATTATTATGTAAAATTACAGGCATTTTTTAATGGTAAAGAATTATTTGTGCAATTAGCTTTTAATTCATTTTTTAACGATGCAGCACTTAAATACTTTAACTTATTTTCATTATCTGCTATAAAATTACACACAACAAAAATGACTGTCTTATATTTTATTTTTTAAAGTATTACTTTAAAATAAGTCATATTGATTATACTATCTGCAAAAGATATCAGGGTTATCATTAGCATACATAATATGTTTTACACCAATAATCGTAATG
>JAYUZL010000214.1:0-3545 GCA_043751875.1 Ferruginibacter sp. | reverse complement strand
GAAAATAAAATCAACTAATACATTACGCTGTGCTTTTGATACATGTTCTTTAAATGATTTCATACTACGGTGCATAACTGATATATACTTTTCACCCAGCTTCAACACAATTTTTTCAAGATTTACCAATTCCTTTCTGATAGTCTCTTCCCGCTCAGCCTTTATTGCCGGCAGGGTTTTATCAAGTTCATTAATATTTTTATCAAAAACTATATCAGCTTCCTTATAAAATTCAGTGAGCAAGGGGTCGCATGAATAGGTCTTAATATGTGAAAATTTGATAGCTGATTTTTTTTCAGCTTCATCTAATTTGCCATCACTGTCAGTAGCCAGTAGTGACACATAGGCTGGAAATTTTAGAAGCATTTCATTTTCCTGAGCAGAAATATTTTTAAAAGGGATCATATTGTTACTTTAAAATAGTTGTTTCCATAAATTCATTATTACAAAATGTAAACAACGATTAATCATAAGAAATAATAGTTCCTGTATTTGCTAAGCCGCTGGATCCTCTAACATCCCTTGAGGAATTTCCTTTCACAGCATCTACTGCACTACGCCCCACAGCAGCCCCAACAATACCAGATGACTTCTTGATGGGTGTTTTTTTCTTTTTATCCGCAACCTTATCTGGTGGAGTACTTTTATTGTTACCCTGGTTTGCAGTTGGTTTAGTTTCCTTTGTGCTGTCGTTTTTTAATACTATTTTGTTTGTCATTTTTTAAATTTTAATTCTTTATTTTAATTTTATTTATTGAAATTATCAGCATTTTTAATGCTTAGTTAAATCATCCGCTAATATTTTCTTTTGCTCCTGGTACTCATCTTTATTAATTTGCCCTGAAGCGAAACGCTTTTGCAAAATGTCAAGGGGAGAATCTTTCTTTTTCATTTGTCCTGGAATATCGTAGGGCGTAGCGAAAATCCAGAATATAAATCCAACCCAAATAATCCACCATATTAGGTGCATTCCCCAGAAATGATAAGGATAATAAAACATGATTTTTACTTTAAATTGTTACTTAATTTTTGATTAAATTAATCTTTGTTGTGGTACCAAGTAATCTTAACTTATTTTCACGTTAAGTTCTGAAATGGTATAGTGTGTATTATTGAAAGCACTTCGGAGTGTGTCTGTTTTAATCTCTTGCGATGAAGTAATTTCCGCTTCCTTCTTTCCCAGGTTAACTGTTACAGATGTTACACCAGGCACACTGGATAACTTCTGTTTAACTGTTGAAACGCAGCCGCCGCAACTCATACCACCGATATGGTAGGTATGTGTAAGTAATTTTTCCATGATTTTTTAATTTTAGTTATTACTAATTGTTTAGTTCCATGCTGATAGAAGTAGTTAGTTTTTCTTTACTAAATCCATTCCGCATTTAGAGCATTTGCCGGGTTCATTGCTCGTAACTTCCGGATGCATTGGGCAGGCATAAGCCATTGCAACTTGTTTTTTTGTGACTGTCTTCTTTGACATCTTTTTCATTTTGTCGTTACACATTTTCCCACTCATTTCCATGCAGTCGCCTTCCTTCATCATCATCTTTTTTCCGTCCTTCATAGTACATTCGCCTGCCATCGAACATGTAGTACCATTTTTCATGGTCATGTCTTTTTCCATTGGCATTGTTTTACCACCTTTCATTACCATCATTTTGCCGTCTTTCATCATACAACAATCCTTCATCATTGTAGACTTTGTTTTAGTTTGGGAAAAAGAATTCGTTGTTGTAAGGCATAGTGCCAGCAAAAGCATTAAAGCAAATACTGTTGCAATTGTTTTTTTCATTTTCATCTTTATTATTTTTAAAAATTGTCTTCAGATGCGCTGTTGCCCGTTCTTCATGTATGCTGTTGCCCATTTATATAATTAAAACTTTATTCCTAATCCTCCACCTAATTGACCGTATCTGGTATCATAATTTACAAACAAACCGAGGTTTTTTGTAAGTACATAATCAAGGTCAACATCTAACCTCGTGTAATTATCAACCTGCCATTGAGCTCTATAATTTAGGCCAAGCCTGCGGGTAAGCCTTTGCCCACCTGCTAATTGAAAACGAACATTGCCTTTTGAATTTACTTTAGCTTCAGCATCTATTAAAAAAGGTAATAAATACCTAACCCCGACAACAGGCAAAACTGTATTTTTATTTTGCACAATCACACCAGCTTTTGAATTGGTAACAAATTCGTCATTACCCACATCAACCCCGCCAAAAATTCGTAAGTATTGCCCCAGGTAACGTTCATAGTCGGCGTCAACTTCATAGTTGCCTTTCCAGTCTGCATCGCCACTTATATTGAAAACATTTTTATTGTTGGATAAAGTGAGGCTTACATAATTACTTGTTATACCAATATCTGCGGTACCCAAAAAAAATAATTTATTATCTAACTGAACATCTTTTGCCAATTTGCCTTCGGGGTCAACATCAGTATCCTGTTTATCGCCTTCATAGCTCATTACCCTTGCCATACCTGTTGCCATGTGGTATAATAAGTGACAATGAAATATCCAGTTGTTTGTATCATCTGCTAAAAATTCTATGGTAACCGTTTCCATAGGAGCAAGGCTCACTGTATGTTTCAGAGGCGCATATTCACCCTGCCCATTAATCACTCTAAAAAAATGACCGTGAAAATGTATAGGGTGATACATCATTGTAGTGTTTATCATTTTAACCCTCACTACTTCGCCCCGTTTGATAGGAATTATGGCATCTTTGGAAAGTGGCTTGCCATTAAATCCCCAAATATATCTTCGCATGTCTCCAACTAATTCCAGCGTCATTGCATGAAGCGGACGTTCCTTTGGAAAAACAATCGACTTTTTTGATTTTAATATTTCGTAATTAGAATTATTGAATTCGTCTAATCCAATATCTATTTTTTTATTGCTTATATCCATGCCTTCCATCTTATCGTCTTTCATGTTCATGCCTTGCATCTTCTCATCTTTCATGTCCATACCTTTCATCTTAACGGCTTGCATATTCCTGCTTCTCTTTGTTGAATCCGGTTTCATATCCATGCCTTGCATTTTATCATTTTTCATATCCATACCTTCCATGTCCATAGCTTTCATTTTCATTCCTTTCATGTTCAGGCTAATCATATCCATTTTACCCATAGCTTTCGTCATACTATATAAATCCGGAGCAGCAATTCTTTCTACAAACATTTTATTTCCCTTACCAAGAAAAACAGAACTGCTGCCACTTCCATCCTGTGCCGAAGCCTTAAATTTTGCTGCGCCATTTTGGGGAACGGTTACTAAAAAATCATACACTTCACCCATTCCCATTAAGCGATGATTAACTTTTACAGGTTGTACATCCAATCCATCAGCAGAAATCAATAATATTTCTCCTGCATACTGCACATGAAAATATGTAGCTGCGCCGTCGTTGATAACTCATAATCTTATTGAAGAGCCGGGTTTTAAATCTGAATAATCAGTTGAATCTTTACCATTAATAAGAAAACGGTCATACATGAAATCAGAAATATCCATTGATGGCATTCGTCTAAATGAT
>JAYUZL010000213.1:0-3171 GCA_043751875.1 Ferruginibacter sp. | reverse complement strand
ACCGGGGGAAGTGTTGGCATGTTTGAAGGAAAAAAAATAGGCCGTGCAAAAAATTTAGAAAAGCTCACAACAGAAATTACACTTCAACGTACTACTGTCGAAACTTTGAAAGCCGCCATACAATTAAAGCACAACGAAGTTTTCGGCTATAACGAGCAACTAAAAGAAAACGTAATTAAACAGACTCAGCAGGAAATAAACAACCTTACAAACCTTGTTTATTCTTTGCAAAATAAAATTGAAAATCTTACCCAGCAACAAACTACGGGGTTGGCAAGAAGCACAGAACTGCAAACGCAGTTAGACAACAACCACGACGCTATTGAAGATACCAGAACAGAGCTTGATAAATTTAATACACAACTCGAAGAAATGGCAGACAGGCTTCAAAGTATAGAAGCAGCCTACGCTTCAGCAGAACAGGAATATAATTTTGCAGGCGCTGCCTATAATGAAAGCAACATTAGTTTTGCAAAGCAACAGAGTAAAGTTGTGTCCTTAAAAGCAGAACTGGATTTTAAAACAAACCAACTGGCAGACTTGCAGGTGCAGGTAGAAAACAGTACCGTACAATTAAAAGATTCAGACGAAGCTATAAATACTACAGGAGAAACTTTAAAGGAATTAGAATTGTTGGTTATAACAATGCTGCAAAATAAACAATCAAACGAGAAGGAATTAAACGAAACAGACCAGGCTTATTACAACCTTCGCAATGTACTTACTGAAAAAGATAGTGCCCTAAAACAGAAACAAAAATCAAAAGAAATTATTGATATTTTATTAAATGAAATAAAAGATAAATTAACCGATCTTAAACTACAGCTTAGTGGCATGAAAGAAAGGTTGAGTGTGGAGTTTAGAGTAGACCTCGATGTGATTATTGATGAGCCTCGTACGGGAACAGATGCGGTAGAGGATTTAAAAGAACGCAACGATAGAATGAGAAAGCGTTTAGAGAATATGGGCGAGGTAAACCCAACGGCCATTGAAGCGTACACCGAAATGAAGAAACGCTATGAATTTATTTTAGAGCAAAAAAATGATTTGGTTACTGCAAAAGACAGCCTCATGCAAACCATTCAGGAAGTAGAAGCTACTGCAAACCAGCAATTTTTAGACACTTTTAATAAGACCCGAGAAAATTTTCAAAAAGTATTTAAAGCGTTATTTTCAGATGAAGATACTGCTGATATGGTATTAGTAGATCCTGAAAACCTTGCTGAGACAGGGATTGATATTGTGGCAAAACCAAAAGGTAAAAGGCCTTCGTCTATCGGACAGTTAAGTGGCGGTGAAAAAACGCTAACAGCTACTGCATTGTTGTTTGCCATTTATTTAATTAAGCCTGCACCATTCTGTATTTTAGATGAGGTAGATGCGCCGCTTGATGATGCCAACGTAGGCAAGTTCACCAACATGATAAAACAGTTCAGCGAAAACTCTCAGTTTATAATTGTAACACACAACAAGCAAACCATGAGTGCAGTAGATGTTATTTACGGCGTAACCATGCAGGAGCCAGGTGTGAGCAAATTGGTGCCGGTAGATTTTAGAAGTTTGAATTAAGTTGTTCACCGCAGAGGCGCAAAGAAGCGGAGTTTTCGCAGAGAAGAAATTTGCCTCAGCGAAAACTCTTTTAAACTCATTTCTCTGCGGTAATTTTACTTACCTGTTAATAGCAGGAGCATGAGCTGAAGAACTTTAATGAACATTTGTATCGGGCTATACGCTGCAATCTTTTGTTCGTTCCTCACAAAAGTATTTCCGCTGCTATCCCGGCTATGCAAGGCAAAATACCTTTAATGAGCATTTTTTAATAAAGAAAATCATATGCTAACGGAACTCCCATTTCTTTTACTTCAAATAATTGTCAATAAATATGAAACAACAATTTAATATTGTTTTTGCAATTTTATTTTTAGCAATTACTTCTTGTAATACCCAAAGACTTGTAATAAAAGTTAATGATGCAAAAAAATTGGAAACTTATAAACATAACTTTATAGGCAAGCCACTAAAAAGAGTTTTATCAGAAATTAAACCTAAAATAAAATTTGTTTATGGCAATCCAGAGAATACATCGGCAGAAGCTATTGGTGGCACTTATTTTACATTTTATTTTGTAGATAAGGAAGAAGCAAAAAAAAGACTCAGTGTAAAAGACATTCCAACTAGGATAACAGTACAATTTCAATTAGAAGCTATAAATAATAGAAAATCACTATCAAAAGATGGAATTAAAGAATGGACAAAGGATGACACTCAAGAATATGGGGATATGACTGTTATTAGTATCCGAGTAAATGGAGAAAACTAATTACTCGCCTCACTTCGCCTTCGTTGCTGCTCGCTCAGGTCTTCGCTAAAATCTTTGCCACCGCTTGCTCTGTTACCGGCAGTGTTCTTATTAAACTAATAAATCTCCTCCTACTACGCAGAAATGATGCAAGGCCTCTGTTATTCAGCTTTCTATGCGGCCTGTTATAAGAACCTAACCGGAACATTTTTCTATTTCAACCCTAACGTCCCGGCTCGTGTCCCAACAGATGATTTCATTTTTCGGTACAGTTTTAGCCCGCATATGTTTTATTATTCACATTAAAAACATCCAAATGGACAGCGAAAAAAAAGTAACCACAGAAACAATTTCTACGGATCATTCTGGTGAAGGTACAACACGTACTGAGCGTACGGAAAAGACTGTTACAACCGAAAAAGTAGAACCTAAGCCAAAACCCATAATTACCGAGACAGTCACTGTTACTGAACATCGGGAAACAACCGAAGACTAATCTAATAAAGTAATTAGTGCCCTGCTTTTTTGAGAAGGGCATTTTTATTCCTTCCCTCGCTATCTGAACATGGGCGAGTAATAATTTGTGAGATTGTAATATTTATTAAAAGATATTTTTCTCAAACAAATGTTCCCCCTTTTTCTCCCAATAACCCTTCACATAATACCAACACGAAAAACCAATAGCACTTGCACTCACAGGCTTAAATTTAGATAGAATTGTATAATGGGTTTTAAAAGCTTTATATGCAGTCACTTTACTTTGAATAGTGATGTGTGGCCAGAGTTTTTTACGGTCGTTTTTAATTAAAAATTTCGATAAATCTTCCTGCATTGCTTTGTGTAGTTGCAACAATTCCTCACATTCAATTTCG
>JAYUZL010000212.1:0-4294 GCA_043751875.1 Ferruginibacter sp. | reverse complement strand
GACAGGACTAAATTGAATATGCATTAAAAAGAAAAAGGTACATTTTTGTCCACTTGAAGAAAACTACTAGAAATTAGGTACATTTTTGTCCATTACGCCGCTTTTTGGTTTATCGGTTGCTGTCCCACCAACTGAAATTATAATTTAAACGTGGTTGGTTGGTGGCGACACCAACCACAAAGGAAAGGGCAAAACTTTTACTTCCCCGCAAGCTGTACCATTTGTAAAACTTCCTCCGCAAGCGCATCCGCATTGTTACCGTAACCCACTGACTTAAAACGAATATTTCCCTTTTTATCGATAATAAATTTTACCGGTATTCCATTTACGTCAAAAGCATTTGCCATTTTGTTATCATTATCCATCAGCACATAAAAAGCATAGTTTTTTTTCTTCATAAATTCTTTCGCATTTTCTAATTTGTTATCTCCACTTTCTTTTGTATCAATAAACAGAAATTGTACATCGTCTCTTCCAGCAAGCTTTTCCTGTGCTTTCTGTATCCCTGGCATGGAAGCTATGCAGGGGCCGCACCACGTAGCCCAAAAATCTATTACCACTATTTTTCCTTTTAAGCTTTCCAGACTTACCTCTTTACCGTTCCAATCTTTAAGGTTGAATTTCGGGGAAGGCTTTTTAATGATGGTTTTTGCTATTTGCAGCCTATTTTCTGTCTTCACTTTTCCTTCAAGTCCAACAATATAAGCATCGAATCCGGTTTCGGTTTTAAGCTCTTTTTTATATAAATCTTTTAGTGCATTTTTAATTTTTGCTGTTGCGCTTTCGGTCACTATCATTTTTTCTAAAATATTTTTTGCGTTAGTATTTGATGTTGACTTTTGCAAATACATTGCATACCGTTCATTGTATGCTGCGTTTTGAAATTTAGCAATTGTAGCTGCTGCTTTTGCAAATGGCAAGCCATTAACATACTCTTCTAACTGGTACAAAATAAAAGCGTAAGTATCTGCATACAAAGCATAAGTACTTTCCACTTCTCTTATCCAAGTTCGAGAAGAAATACTTTCGTTCTCATTTTTAGTGGGTTTCTCGTATTGCTGTTTTGCATACATAGTGGCTTCAGCACTCATTTTCTTTGCGGCTTCTAAATCTTTTCCTGCTTCTGCCATCTTCCAACTTTTGCTATTTAGATCGGACATTTTCATAGCCATAGGCAAATCACTACTCCATTTTTCAGCCATTTCTACATTGCCTTCATTTGTATAAGCTTCAGATATTGATTTTTTTAAAAAGTTCAGAAATTCTAGATTACCCCTGTTAGCTATTTGTTTGCTCACAAAAATGTTATACATCGCAACCTTATTTTCAGCTTTTTTCTCTTTTAAAAAATCCGGATATAAATTCCTTAGCTGCCAAACACCATTGGGAAATCGTTGTTTTTCTATCGCAAAAAGGGAATCGCTTTTTGTTTTGTTATTTACTTTTGTGTAATAGTTTTCTAAAATACTATAAAAACCTTCAGGAATGTTGGGTCTCTTTTCTATTACATCTATTTTAAATGACTCTATATTTGACCCATTAATTTGATCAGTTTTACTAATTGCATCTATATAACTTTCATAGAAAGAGGCATTATCATTAAAATCTTGAAATTCCTGTAAACCTTTTTCTAACAATTGTAAACTTTGTCGATGTGATATGGCAAGGTTAAAATTATATTCCGCGTAAAAGGAATACAACTGTGCACGTGTTTTATAATATGATTTTATTAATTTTTTATCCTTGTAAACGGGGAGAAAATATCCCTCGCCAAAATTATTATCAACTTCATTATCGCTGAAAATATAAAATGCAATAACATGTGTGTTGCTGTCTATAGTAAAGCTGCCGGTGTATAGGTTTCCTTTTCTTAAAAGTCTGGGCTCTTTTACAATTTTATTTCCTTCATTAAATTCATATACTTCTATATAAATATTTTTCTCATCTATTAATGAAGATCGTTTTTTATTAAAAGTAAAACTAAGTTGTTGTTTAGCCTGCGGATACAAATTTGAAAATTGCAGTGCCTCAAAATTTGTTTGTGCGTGTAGTGTCATCGAAATAACTGTTACAAGCATTATGGTAGCTAATCTCAACATTAAATTTTATTTTAAAAACTATAATCTTTTGATAATTGGGTTTATAGGTTGGTGTCCTCACCAACCGAAATCAAATTTGAACGTGTTTGGTGGCGACACCAACCCCAAAGAAATTAGTCAGGCTCATTTTTGAGGTCAAATAAATGATCAGTTGGTTTTGATACTGTTAATTTCTTAGCATACATTTTTATTACTTTAACCCTTTTATTAGTAGATCCATTTGAAGGAATCTGCGGAGTGGTTAGGAATTTATTTTTATTAAATTCAGATGCTGTCTTTACGTTTTTCGATCTAGGCTGTGTTTAACAAATCGCGGAAAAGGAAACAACTAGACATAGTAGAAGTAATATTTTTCTCATTTTTGAAATTATCCTTTTTACTAGAAAATAAAAAGTTAAATCAGTGAGGGCTTTAATCTAAAGTTTCGGAGAGAGTCTGCTCATTAAAATCTTTAGTAGTTACTTTTCGAAAATATTATCCTATCAAAAATGTAAATAATCCTATCAAAATGATAGATTTTAGTTAACTAAATGATGGGATAATAAAATGGTTTACAATTCCTTCTCAAAAAAAACCGCATTTTCTTCAGGGTTAAAATAGTAAGGTGCTATTTCGTAAAAGCCATATTTTTTATAAAGATTTATAGCTGGGGTCATACTAGCAAGTGTATCTAAGCGTATGAGTTTATAACCTAATGTTTTTGCAGCTACCAATGCTTTGTCTAACAACAGCGTTCCCCCTCCAGATTTGCGTGTCATAGGTTTTATGTACATTCTTTTCAATTCTGCAATACCATTCTCTTTTTTGCGGATGGCAACACAGCCTATGAAGTCATGATTTTGTTGCAATAAAAAAATAGCACCATCCGGCTCGCTGTACATTTCTTTTAGTTGCAATAATTCCTCTTCAAAGTTTTGAAAGCTCAAATCAATATTCAGCCATGCCGCATATTCTTTAAACAATACAGATGCTGCAGCATATTCTGCTTCCGTATTAACTGTAATTATCTTAAACATTTTTTGTCTGTTTATTTGCCAGAAAAACACCTGCAAATATGAGCATGCCCGCCAATACTTTATAAGCTGATAAATCTTCACCCAAAAAACCAATAGCTAAGGCAGCTGCAAATAAAGGTTGCGTATAAATGTAGTTTCCTGCAATAGCAGCGCCCAAATTTTTTATGCCATAAATATTAAACAGGTAAGCGCAAAACGTGCCCGGTATTGCAATCATACCTAAGGTGAAATATTCTTTGCTGCTGTAAGCTGCCCAGTTTATCTGATGAAATTCATTCCAGCAAAATGGCAGTATTATAAAAAAGCCAACAGTAAATACGTTTCGCAAAACTGCTGTGGGATTGTATTCGAGCATCAAAGGTTTAATCAGCACAAAATAAAAAGTATAAGAAACAGCGTTTAAAATAATGAGTAAATCACCAATCAGCACATCTCCGGGATTTCCGGATCGGTCTTTGGCCAAAATTAAAACCAATGCACCGCCAATACCCAATGCTAGCCCAATTAATTTATTATTTGTAAGGCGTTCTTTTAAAACCCAGGCTGCAATAAATGTAATTAGTATGGGAGTAATTAATAACAGCAGCGAAGCATGTATGGAATAGGTAAGCGATAATCCCTTTATAAATGCAAGCTGGTTTATCGCTATACCTGCAATTGCGCATAGAAAAAACTTACCCCAATCTTTTTTTTGTATTCTTTTTTTGTCTTTGCTAAAAATATAAAGTGTCCATAACAGCATTGCCGTAACGCCCACTCTTATTAAGTTTAACCCAAATGGTTTTATAAAACCACCACTTATTAAATACTTAACCGTAGTAAAATTTAATGCAAAAAATATATTGGTCACTAAAAGGGCAATGTGAGCTTTTATTTTTGTTGTCAATATCAATTGTTTAAATCAGCGCAAAAATAAAAAGAACGTTCCATAATCATGAAAGGAATAATATCAGCATTTTAATGATCAAATTTATATAGCTTCTACAATTCAATTTAATTGCATTTACCTTTGCAGCCGAACTAAAAATATTATGAGCGAACAACATTTATCAGAACAGGAAATTATAAGAAGAGAGAAATTGGTTGAACTGCAAAAAGCAGGAATAGATCCATACCCTGCAGCCTTGTATCCGGTAAATACATCTGCTTCAGTAATTAAAGAAAATTATAAAGGAGAAG
>JAYUZL010000211.1:0-3300 GCA_043751875.1 Ferruginibacter sp. | reverse complement strand
TTGGGGGTTAATGTAGCAGATGTATATAGCACAATGTCAACTTTGTTGGGCAGCAATTATGTGAATGATTTTAATTTGTATGGCAGAAATTTCAAAGTGGTGGCGCAGGCTGACAGCACTTACCGTTCTTCTATCAGCGAATTGGATAAATATTATGTACGCAACAGCCAGGGCGGAATGATACCGCTTGGTTCGCTTGTTACTTCTAAAGTAACTGAAAGCCCTTCATTAATTTCGCATTATAATATTTACCGGTCTATCGAAATTAATGGTACACCAAAGCCAGGCTTTAGCAGCGGGCAAGCCATTGAAGCATTAAAGGAAGTAGCCAAAACATTGCCCGCCGGGTATGGTTACGAGTTTAGCGGCCTAAGCCTGGAGGAAGTAAAAGCCGGTGGAAGTACGGTCACCATTTTTGCCATCTCCATCATTTTTGTATTTCTTTTTTTGGCTGCATTATACGAGAGTTGGTCCATTCCATTTTCTGTATTGTTTGCTGTACCAATCGGTGCCTTTGGCTCTATCCTTACTTTAATATTATTGCCAAAACTTACCAATAATGTATATGCTCAAATAGGCCTGATAACATTGATAGGGCTGGCTGCAAAAAATGCCATACTGATTGTTGAATTTGCCAAAGAAAGAGTTGACCGGGGAGTGGATATAACACATGCAACTTTACAGGCCGTACAATTGCGTTTACGTCCCATTGTTATGACGTCGCTGGCATTTATTTTAGGTGTACTGCCGTTAGCCTTTGCCAGCGGAGCAGCAGCAGAATCAAGAAAAACAATTGGGTGGACTGTATTTGGAGGGATGCTGGCAGCTACTACCTTAGCCATATTTGTAGTGCCGGTCTTATTTGTATTGATAACCAAATTATCTTACGGGAAAAAACTAAGCAGATTAAGCAAGGAAAAAGAAGATGAAGACAGTGTTGACCAGTCAATTTTTGATAGTAATGTGGGCTAAAATTTTTTATCAGAAAGGCTGCGGATTTTTGGTATTAAATGGTTTAAAAAAATGATTGGCCGGGCTAAGAATCATTGTGAATCTGCATTGGCGACGCTCCGTTTAAATGAATGTCTCTGTGGAACTTTAGCCTTCTGCCTATAATAAACATTTTACCAGGGTATAATAAAACGATCCGGCTCTTAAAATTGAATGGGTGTAAATTTGGTTTTAATAATGCTGATGATATACATAAATTAAGGTATGCCCGAAAGATACTGGCTAGCTACTTGCTGTACGCTATTTAACCATCAATAATTAAAAAAATAATAAACTAAAATTGCATGATAACCAATAACGATATACTTAAAAAACTTCGGGTAGCACTTTCTTTGCGCAACGATGATATTATTGAAATACTTTCTCTGGCAGATTTTGAAATCACAAAAGGTGCATTGGGCGATCTTTTCAGAAACGAAGACCATCCAGGTTATATAGAAGCAGGCGACCAGATATTGCGTAACTTTTTAAATGGCCTCATTATATACAAAAGGGGAAAATTGCCAGAGCCTAAAACAGGCATAAAAGAGGAGAATGGGGATCAGAAAGAACAGAAGTAACAGGCAATTGCAAAAAAGGAAATAAAAATGGAAGCATACCGTACAATTTCTGTTTTGCTAACATGTAAAACAGCTTAAATTATATTCCTGAATTTTGGAAAAATAAATTGAAAACGCTCCTTAATCTATTTGAAGGATACGTAATACATATCAGCAAATATTCTTAGAATATGTTTAAAAAATCTTTTAGGGGAATAGATTAAAATTTTGTGACCAAAATGAAATAACAGCCAGGAATAGTATTTGATATACACTTTTCTTTCACTCTTGCTTCTCACTTTTTGAAGAGAAGATATCCCGTTATTAGTTGTGTAATATTTGCGTAAAGGTTTGTTATAACAGATTACCTTATAAGTTTTACTCAAGGTAAACCAAACATAATCTTCAGGGTAATTTGAATGTTTTACTTCCGGAAAAGGATATTGTTTTAATAAATCAAGTTTTATACAACCCCATTTTTCACCTTGTAAATCCAACTTATATTTTAATTGAAAGTTATTGGTAACATAACCATCTTCCAAATACTTATCTCCTACAATATTGTCTGAGTCATTGTCTAAACAAAGTACATTAATTCCACTAATACTCAAAAGTTCATCTGTAGATAAAGAAGTAATTTTTTGATGAAAGAAATCCAGTGACTCTGGTAGAAAGGCATCATCTGCATCGGCTGGAACCAAAAATTTTCCTTTGCCTAACTTAACACCTTTATTCCAAACACTATGTTTACCAAAATTATCAAATTCCAGAAAAGTAATTTGAATATCAGCAGGCTGCATCTTGGCAATTAAGTCTTTTATTACATTTGAAGAATTGTCTTTTGACCCATCATTAATTATTATCCATTCAAAGTCACGAAAGGTTTGTTTTGCCACGCTTTCAAAAACGCGGTGAATAGTATTTTCGCAATTATAGGCCGGTGTAAATAAGGTAAAAAAGGGTGTCTGCATATTGCTGGTATTCGGTAACTGATGATAAATATAAAGTGTTATACATAAATAATTATTAACGATAACTTTTTAGAAGAAATTGATTTCACCCACCTGATTACTTAAATTGCCTTGTCATATTCAGCTTACAACCATCTACAAGAAATTGAAAGTTAAGGTTTTTTATTTTTTAGCACAATGATGTAAATTTTCGCAGATTACATTAAAAAAAAATATTTTAAATTATGCCTTCAATAAATCACTTGCCATCATTTCTTTAACCAAAGCAGCTAAATCATATTGAGGTTGCCATCCTAATTTTGTTTTAGCTTTTGTTGCATCACCTATTAATAATTCTACTTCTGTTGGTCTAAAATATTCAGCATCTACAGCTACTACAATTTTACCTTCCGGTAATTGGTAGAGTGAATTATTGCAACGCTTAACTTTACCAACTTCATCAATTCCTTCTCCCAAAAAATCTAGTTCCACTCCTACTTCTAAAAAAGACAGTTTGATAAAATCCCTTACTGTTGTGGTTATGCCCGTTGCAATTACATAATCTTCTGCGGTTTCCTGCTGCAATATCCGCCACATGGCATCAACATAATCTTTTGCATGCCCCCAATCCCTTCTTGCATCCAGGTTACCCAGGTATATTTTTTCTTGCTTGCCGTTTACAATGGCAGCTACACCTCGGGTAATTTTTCTTGTCACGAAAGTTTCGCCACGCAAAGGGCTCTCGTGATTAAAAAGTATGCCATTGCATGCAAACATTTTGTAAGCTTCCCTGTAATTGA